>DATGVY010000794.1:0-7666 GCA_035299845.1 Streptosporangiaceae bacterium | reverse complement strand
GCCGGCGGCGGCCCGCGGGGCGGGCGAGACGTGGCCGCTGCCGCGAGTGCCGGTAGCGTCCGCAGTGGAGAAGAAGGCACCGCGGCCGGCCGGGGAGGATCCCGCAGAGAAGGCCGCCGGGGGCAGCTGACCATGGCAGCTGGGCTGGCGTCCGGACCCGGGCACCACGCGGCGGCTGCCGCGCTGCGGCCGCGGCCATGACAACCGAAGTGCAGCGGCCCTGGCGGGGTGGTAGGGCCCTGGGTCTCGGTGACCGCGGGGATGCGCCGCCCGCGGGACGCCATGATGCCCGGGATGCGAGGCATTCCGGCAGTTCAGCGGGCGATGACCAGCCCAGCGGGGGATGGTTCGCGCGCCATCCCGCCTGGCCGGTGACCGCGCTGCTGGCCGGCTACCCGCTGTGGTGGGCACTGGGCGTGGCCGACTTCATGTGGATCATCCTAGCCGTGCCAATGGTCGGCCGGATGCTGGCCTGGCACCGGTCAGGCAGCCGCAAGATCCGGGTGCCGGCCGGCTTCGGGCTATGGCTGATCTTCCTGCTGTGGGTGCTGGCCGGGTTGCCGATGCTGACGCTGACCGCGCCGGGAACGGTGAAGAGCGCGGTCGCCCACCGGCTCATCTCGTTCGTCCTCCGGGCGGTCAGTTACGGCGGCGTCACCGTGCTGCTGCTGTATGTCGGAAACCTGACCGAGCGCGAACTCTCCCGCCGCCGGCTCGCCTGGCTGCTCGGCCTGGTCGCGCTCTATGCCGTGGCCGGGGGCATCGGCGGAGTCGTCGCCCCGCATTTCCAGTTCAGATCGCCGATGTTGCTGCTGATACCGCACAGCCTGCAGACCAACGTGCAGATCCAGGCCTCCATGCACCCTGGCTTCGCCCAGGTGCAGAACGTCTTCGGCACGCCCGGCGGGCAGCGCTTCGGCACGACCGGCCTGCAGGGCTTCGGCGCGACCGGCGGGCAGGGACGGCCGAAGGCGCCGTTCGACTACACCAACGCGTGGGGGAACAGCCTGTCCATCCTGCTGCCGTGGCTGATCGTGGGCTGGTGGATCCTCGGGACGCGCAGGCAGCGGCTGATCGGCGGCTCGGCCGTCGTCATCGCGCTGGTGCCGCTCATCTACTCGCTGAACCGGGGGGTGTGGATCGGGATCGGGCTGTCGGTGTGCTACCTGGCCGTCCGGATGGCCGCCAAGGGCAAGCTCGCGCTGCTCGGGGTGATCTGCGCCGCGATCGCGGTGGTCGGCGTCGCGGTGCTCGCCACGCCGCTGCACGGCGTCATCAGCCAGCGGCTGCAGAACGGGAAGAGCAATGACTTGCGCGCGACCCTGTCCGCGGTCGCGATGAAGGATGCCCTGGCCTCGCCGGTGCTGGGGTACGGGGATACCAGGCAGGAGATCGGCAGCCCGAGCTCGATCGCGATCGGCCCGACACCTAGCTGCGGGAACTGCGGCCAGACCCCGGTGGGGGGCAATGGCCAGCTGTGGCTGCTGCTTATCTGCAATGGCATCGTTGGTGCCGCGCTCTATCTCAGCTTCTTCGCCTACGGCTCGTGGCGGTACCGGCGAGATACCAGCCCGTACGGGCTGGCCGGCGTGCTCGTGCTGCTGCTTTCTTTTGTCTACATGTTTGCCTATGTCGCCGTTACCGCCCCGCTGGGTTTCACCATGCTCGCCTACGCACTGCTCTGGCGCAACGATCAGGCCCGGCGGCAGTCTGCCGCCGGGCCGCCGGGAGCCGACACCATGCTCGGAGCAGCCCGGCCCGCCAGCATCCCGGGAGGCCGCGCCGATTATGCCGGGTCGCCTGCGTGATGGCGTGGGCATACTCCAGGCCGGCCAGGGCCAGGCCGGGCCGGCGGGCGCGGCAGCATGCTGGAGACGATCCAGCCGGGAGGGGGGCTGAATCCGGATCAGGCGCCGACCGGGTGTCCGGCGAGCCAGCCCGCGCCAGACCAGGCCAGCCGGAGCCGGGTCCGGACAGGACGGGCACGGCCAGGCCAGACCAGGCCGGGCCGGCTGACGGTGCAGAGCAGAACAAGGCCGAGCCGGCTGGCAGCGCAAGGCAAGACCAGGCCGGGCCGGCTGACGGTGCAGAGCAGAACAAGGCCGAGCCGGCTGGCAGCGCAAGGCCAGATCAGGCCGGACCGACCGATCGGGCCAGGCCAGAGCGGGCCGGGCCGGATAAGGCCGGGCCGGGCCGGGCCGGGCCGGGCCAGACGGGGGGGGTTCCGGCCGGACCGGGCAGCGCCGGGCCGGGCGGGGGCGGCGGCGGGTCAGGGCTGGCGGGGATCGCGAGGGGCAGCACGCTGAACCTGGCGGGCGCGGCCATCTCCGCGGTCGCAACCCTGGGCGTGACCGTGATCGTCACCCGGCAGTTCAGCCGGCCGGTCGCCGGAGCATTCTTCACGGCCACCTCCCTGTTCCTGATCATCGAGGCGGTGTCGAGCCTGGGCGCCTACACCGGTGCCGTTTACTTCATCGCGCGGCTTCGCTCGCTCGGTGAGGAGAGCCGGATCCCGGCCATCCTGCGCGCCGCGGTGATCCCGGTCGTGGTGGCGTCCTTGCTGGCGACCACGCTGCTGCTGCTCGTCGCCGGCCCGCTGGCGCACGTCCTGCTTGACGGCCATCTGGGACATAACGGGGCACGACCCGGCGCGGTGGCGAACGCGCTCCGGGCACTCGCGCTTGCGCTTCCGTTCGCTGCCCTGCTCGACACGTTCCTGGGCGCCAGCCGCGGCTACCGCGACATGCATCCCACCGTCATCGTGGACAGGCTCGGCCGGTCGGTGGTCCAGTGCCTGGCGGTGGCAGCCGCCGCGATGGCGGGCAGCGCTGCCCTCCTCGCACCGCTGTGGGCGCTGCCCTATGTACCCGCTGCGGCTGCCGCCTGGCTCTGGCTTCGGCGCATCCGGCGCAGGAAGCCGCCGCGCCCGCGCCGGACGTTTTCCGTGCCGGTCGGGCCAAGCGCATTTCGCCCAGCCGGGCACAGCACCATCGGCCCGGCCGGGCGAAATGCGAATGGCCCGGCCGGGTTCAGCGCGAATGGCCCGGCCGGGTTCAGCGCGAATGGCAGCGCCGCTGCCGTCAGCGACGACACCCTTCCGCTAACATTCCCGGCACTCGCGGACCCGGCGCACCCGGACCAGGTACTCGCGGACCCGGCGCACCCTGCTCCCGCGCGCGCGGGAGCGCCGGGGACGAGGATCGCGGACAGGCGGCTGGCGAACGCGAACCCGCGCGGTTTCTGGTTGTTCACTGCGCCTCGCGGGCTCGCCACACTCGCCCAGATCACCATTCAGCGAATCGACATCGTGCTGGTGGCGATCATGCGCGGCCCGGCCGAGGCGGCCGTCTACACCGCCGCGACCAGGTTCCTCGTCATCGGCCAGCTGGCCAGCACGGCCATCAGCATGGCAGCGCAGCCGCGGTTCACCGAGCTGTTCGCTGTCGGCGACCGGCGACGGGCAAACCACGTCTATCAGGCGACCACCGCATGGCTCGTCATCATGACCTGGCCGCTGTACCTGCTATCGGTGATCTACGGACCGCAGCTCCTGGCGGTCTTCGGCCACGCGTACCGCGCAGGGGACTCGGTGATAGTCGTGCTCGGCCTGGCGATGCTGTTGTCCACCGCGTGCGGTCAGGTCGATATGGTGCTGAACACCACCGGCCGCAGCAGCTGGAGCCTCGCTAACGGGCTGATGGCCGTGTCGATCAATGTCAGCCTGGATCTGCTGCTTATCCCGAAGTACGGAATCCTGGGCGCGGCGATCGGCTGGGCGGCCGCGATTGCGGCCGCCAACCTGACTCCGCTGATCCAGGTAGCCGCGGTAGTCCGCCTGCACCCCTTCGGGCGCGGCACTTTCGTTGCCTGCGCCCTGTCGGCGGTTAGCTTCGCCGCCATTCCGCTCGCCGTGCGAGCCCTGGCCGGAGACGGGAACCTGGCCTCGGCCGGGGCAGTAGCGGCCGGATGCATTATGCTGGCCGCGGGCTTGTGGCGGTTCCGCGACCCGCTCCAGCTCGCGGTACTGCCCGGCCTGCCATTTACTGGCCGGATTGGCAGGAATCGCGTGGCCAGAAGGCGGCTGCCGCGTCCGGCCCGGTAAACCAGCGATAATCCTTCCGCAAGCGCCCGGCCTGTACTGATATCTCCGATATGCTCATGCGTCACAAATAACCACGGCCGGTAAACTACGGGAAGTCGGAGGACGGGGACATAACGTGGCCAAGATCTTTCTTGTCCTGCTCTGGCCTGCGGGAATCGCTGTCATCCTGGGTGCAGGGGCGCTACTCGCCAGACGTGCCGCACCCTCCGGGCCGGCCGGCCCGGAGGTGGCCGGCTCGCCTGCGCCCGTCCGGGCCAGCCGGGCCGGCATGCCTGTCACAGGCCACGCGGCTGGCCTGCCGCCTGCCGTCAGGAACGCAGCGAGATTCTTGCTCATCGTCGTCGCCGGGGCCGTGGCGGTGTACGGACTGACGGCACTGCTCGGCCTGCTCGTGGTACACGCCGGCCCGGCCATCGACAGGCCCGTCCTGCACTGGACTATCACTCACCGGATGCACTCATGGGCGGCCGTGATGAACCGGGCGACCAAGATCGGTGATACGTGGACGACGTGGGGCGCGGTTACCGCGGCGGCCGTCTGCCTGGCGGCTAGCCGGCGCTGGAACCGCTGGCTGCCGCCGCTGGCGCTCGGGGCAGCGATCGTGGCCGATCACTATACGACTCTCTACATCCGCCTCACCTTCGAGCGGCCAGGCCCGCCAGGCAGCCCGCACGGCACGTTCCCGTCGGGCGGCTGCGATCGCGTCGTTTTCCTCTACGGGCTGATCGCCTACCTGCTCTGGCGCGAGTTCAGCCGCCAGCGCCGCGCCGGGATCTGGGCCGGTGCGACGGTGGCCGCGCTGGCCTTCTCCGAGGGCTACAGCCGCGGGTACCTGACGCTGCACTGGCTCACTGACATCCTCAGCGGCTGGGTCTACGGCGGCCTGCTGCTCCTGCTGTTCGTTACCGCAGTGCGCTATGTCGATGGCGGCGCCAGCGGGCCAGGCGGTCCTGGCCTGCACGGCCTGGCCCCCGATGCGGTGCGAGAGCCGACTGCCGGCATCTCCGGGTGAGGCACATGGGCGTGCGGCGCAACGGCGCGCATGGCAGAAGCCGGCTGCGCCTGCGAGGACGGAGCCCGGATCCGAGACTGGCGCTGGTTGCTGCGGCCGCCGCGGCCGGCCTCGTTACGGTCGCTGTAGCTACGGCGTCGGTCCAGCATGTGGATGCCGCGGGCCAGCGAACGCCGGTCCGGCACGCGTCGACCCGGTCGGACCCCGGCCCGGGCACGGCGTACGGCGGCAAGCCCGGGACGGCCACCGCTGCCCTGATGCCGGCCGCCGGGGCGTATCTCGGCGCCTACGTTCAGCCAGCGACATATACGACACGGGGGGAGATCGATGCGATCCTGTCCTTTGAGCGGCAGCTAGGCCGGCCGCTGGGACTCGTGCACGTGTACCACCAGTGGGACTCGCCCTTTCCGTCGCCGGCCGACAAGTACTTCGTCCGCAGCGGCAAGGCACTGCTGCTCACCTGGAGCGGGACGCCGGACACCAGGACGATCGCCGCGGGCGGCTACGACGCGCTGATCCGCCAGCGCGCGGAGGCGGTCAAGCACCTGGGCCGGCCGATCCTGATCGAGTTCCGGCACGAGATGGACAGGCCGAACCTGCGGTGGGCCATGCATTCCCCGGCCGACTACATCGCCGCCTGGGATCACATCAGGTCGATCTTCAGCGCCGTCGGAGCCGCCAACGTCAGCTGGGTCTGGTGCCCGACGGCCTACGGGTTCACGGTCGGCCGCGCGCAGGCTTTCTACCCGGGGAACAGCGAGGTCGACTTCGTCTGCGCCGACGCTTACTCGCCCTCGCCGCTGGTGCCGCTGAGCGTCATCGTCGAGCCGTTCCTGGCCTGGGCGGCGCAGCACCCCAAGCCAGCTATCATCGGGGAATTCGGCGTCGGCGGGAATCCGGCCGGGTGGCCGTCCTGGCTGGCCGCGGCGGGCCGGCTGGCCAGACGGGACACTCAGATCAAGGCACTTGGCTACTTCAGCGGCAATGGCACCGATAGCAGCGGCCATCCGTACAAGTACTTCATGGGCGGCCACGTCGCCGCCACCAGGGCGTTCGCCAGGCTTCTGGCCGAACCGTACTTCGAGTCACGGCTCCCGAGGGCCTGAGGCGTGAACGCAGCAATGCCCCGCACCGTGCCCGCCCCTGCCCGCCAGGACCGGCGGGCGTATTTGCGCGAGATCTGCGATCTGCTGTGGCCGGCGCCGGCCACGGTCACGGTGAGCGGCGCCGGGTCTGGCCGGCCTGGTCGCGGCGGCCCCGGCGGCAGAGGGCACGCCGAGGCTGAGCTCCTGCACAGCGAGTTCATCGTGCTGCCCAGCCTTGGCCGGCCCCGCCTGCTGGTACCGCCCGAGTCTCGCCCAGCGGCGGCCGCGGTGCGCCGATATGGCGAGCCCGGGTCGCGGAAGGCGCGGGTGGCCACCCGCGCGCTGTCCATTGCCCTGGCCAGCGGGCTCGGCGGAATGATGCTCCGCGGCCGGGTCCGGGTGCACGCGCCCGCCAGCGCGGACACCATCGAGACCTATCTCCGGGCGGAACTTGCCCGCGACATCCGGGTGAGCATGCATCTCGGGGAGCCGCGCGCCAACCGGAAGCCCGTCCTGCAGCTGCTGTCCGCCCGCGGCGAGCCTGCCGGGTTCGCCAAGATCGGCATCAACACGCTCACCAGCGGGCTAGTCCGGGCGGAACGTGATGCACTCGGCCGCCTTGGCCGCGCCGGACTGCGGGACGTGACAGTACCCCGGGTGCTGCACTACGGCGAGTGGCACGGCCTGGACGTCCTCGTCCTCAGCGCGCTCCCGGTATGGCTGCGCCGCCGCCCGCTGCCGTGGCCGCAGCTGGCCGCGGCGATGGGCGAGATCGCGGCCGTGGACGGGCTGGATGATGCGCCACTGGCAGACGGCTCATACTGGCAGCGGCTCGCCAGCCGGCTCGCGGCAGCGGACGAGGACGCGGACCGCGCGGCGCTGAACGGAGCGCTCGGCGTGCTGGCCACCCGGGCCGGCGGTACCCGCCTCGCGTTCGGCGCGTGGCACGGTGACTGGACACCGTGGAACATGGCGAGTACCGGCCACGGGCTGCTGGTCTGGGACTGGGAGCGTTTCACCGGCGACGTGCCGCTCGGCTTCGATGCGCTGCACTACTGGCTGCAGACCGCGGTCGTGCCAGTGCGCGGCGAGCCACGGGCAGCGGCGGCCGAATGCGTCGACCGCGCGCCCAGGCTGCTCGCCCCGTTCGGGGTCGGCCGGCCCGAGGCGCGGCTGACGGCTATCGTGTACCTGGCCGACCTGGCAACACGCTATCTGGCCGATCAGCAGGCCCGGGCGGGGGCACGGCTTGGCATCCCCGGGGACTGGCTGATTCCCGCGATCACCGACGCGGTCGCGCTGCTGTGACCGGGCGCAAGGGAAACCCGGACCTGGAGGCACCTGCACATGCCTGACGCTTCATCCGAACTCCCACCGGTGAAACGAGCCGCGCACGCGGTCTCCGTGACGACGGGCCGGCTGACCTACCGGGCCCGGATGCTGCCCGGCTTCCTGATCGCCGGCGCC
>DATGVY010000793.1:0-3358 GCA_035299845.1 Streptosporangiaceae bacterium | reverse complement strand
CCGGGTTGCGCTTGTGCGGCATGGCCGATGAGCCACCGCGGCCGGCGCCGCCCTCGCGGACCTCGGCCACCTCGGACTGGGCCAGCAGGGTCACGTCCCGCGCGATCTTGCCGGCGCCGCCCTCGCGGACCTCGGCCACCTCGGACTGGGCCAGCAGGGTCACGTCCCGCGCGATCTTGCCGAGCGCCGCCGCTGCCCCGGTCAGCGCGGCCGCCAGGTCGAGGATCCGCCGCCGGTCGGTATGCCAGGGCAGCACTGGCAGCGCCAGCCCGAGCTCGCCGGCCAGCAGCCCGGCGACCCTGGGCCCGGCCTCGCCGAGCGCCGCCAGCGTTCCGGCAGCGCCGCCGAGCTGCACGGCGAGCCGCTCGTCCCTGACCCGCGCGAGCGCCTGCCTGGCCTCGTCGATGCTGGCCAGCCAGCCAGCGGCGACCAGCCCGAAGGTGACGGGAACCGCCTGCTGGAGCAGCGTGCGGCCAATCATGATCGTGCCTCGGTGCGCGACGGCGAGCCCGGCGGCGGCATCCGCCGCATCGGCCAGGTCGGCGAGCACGGCCCGCAGCGCGCGTTTCGCCACCAGCATCGCCGCGGTGTCAAGGATGTCCTGGCTGGTCGCGCCGCGGTGCACCGCGCTGGCGGCCCACGGCGGTACCGCCGCGGTCAGCGCCCGGACCAGCGGGGGCACGGGATTGCCGGTCAGCGCTGCCTGCCTGCCGAGCTCGCCGGGGTCAAACCCGCTGGCGACCGCCGCGGCCGTGACGGCCGCGCCCGCCCCGGCCGCGGCCAGCCCGGCCCGCTCGACCGCCCGGGCGAGCGCCGCCTCGGCGTCAAGCATGGCCTGCAGCCACGCTTCATCCCCGGCGTCCACGCCGCCGCGACCGAAGATGCCCGCGAAGAGCCCCTGCTGAGTGCGCACCGCTTGCTCCCCTTGAGAGTGACTTGTTCCCCGGGCTGACCCGGCGGGCCCGCAACGAACTCAGCGTGTCATGCAGCGCTTCGCCGGCCTGCGGTACTCCAATGTGATGTGACACGGGAGCCTGTGATCCTGGATGCGGCGGGAGATCATATAGATGCCAGCGACCGGGAAGATTTCGGCCAGCACATGGCAAGTCGCTGGCCTGGTCTCGTGCGGCTCGCCTACGGCCTGACCGGGGACCGCTGGCTCGCTGAGGATATCGCGCAGGGCGCCCTGGCCAGCGCCTACGCCGCGTGGTGGCGGATGAGCCGGGCCGATGATCCCGATGCGTACGTGCGCCGCATCCTCATCAACACCAGCAACAGCCGCTTCCGCAAAGCACCAGGTGACCGAGAATCCGCGTGCGCATGCGAAACTGCCGGACGCCGGAACGGCTGATCCGTCCGACCCGGTCGGCGACCGGGCGGCGCTCGCCGCAGCGCTGCACTCTTGGGTGTTCGTGCCTTATCGTCAGTTGTATGACTGTACAACTGCCCAGCGCTGGCGGCCCGTCGCTGCCCCAGGAGCGCCGGATCGTGACCGAAATCCCCGGGCCCGCATCGCGGAAGCTGCTTGAGCGGCGCAACAGCAGCGTCGCCCGCGGGCTCAGCCATGTCCTGCCGATCTTCGTCGCTGCGGCCGGCGGAGGCGTGATCGTCGACGTCGACGGCAACTCACTGATCGACTTCGGCTCGGGCATCGCCGTCACCGGCGTGGGCAACAGCGCGGAGCGGGTCGTCCAGCGAGTCACCGAGCAGGTGGCGCGCTTCACTCACACCTGCTTCATGGTCGCGCCGTACGAGGGGTACGTCGAGGTCTGCGAGGAACTCAACCAGCTGACGCCGGGTGATCACGAGAAGCGCTCGGCCCTGTTCAACTCCGGTGCTGAGGCGGTGGAGAACGCCGTCAAGATCGCCCGGTATGCCACCGGACGGCCCGCCGTGATCGCGTTCGACCACGGCTATCACGGCCGTACCAATCTCACCATGGCGCTGACCGCCAAGAACATGCCCTACAAGCACCGGTTCGGCCCGTTCGCCGGCGAGGTCTACCGGGTGCCGATGGCCTACCCGCTGCGCTGGCCGGGCGGGCCGGAGCGCTGCGCGGCCGAGGCGCTCGACGTGGTGACGGGCCTCATCCACACGCAGGTCGGCGAGGACAACACCGCGGCGGTGCTGATCGAGCCGATTCAGGGCGAGGGCGGCTTCATCGTGCCGCCGGACGGGTTCCTGCCGGGGCTCGCCGAGTTCTGCCGGGCCAACGGCATCGTGCTGATCGCCGACGAGATCCAGAGCGGACTGTGCCGCACCGGCGACTGGTTTGCCTGTGATCACGAGTCGGTCGTGCCGGACCTGGTGACCACGGCCAAGGGCATCGCCGACGGCTTGCCGCTGGCGGGCGTGACCGGCCGCGCTGAGCTGATGGATGCCGTGCATCCCGGCGGCCTCGGCGGCACCTACGGCGGAAATCCGGTCGCCTGCGCCGCGGCGCTCGGCTCGCTGGAGACCATGGTCAAGGAAGACCTGCCGGCCAGGGCGCGCCGGATCGGCGAGATCATGCAGCCGAGGCTCCACAAGATCGCCGCGGCCAACCCGGTGATCGGTGACGTGCGCGGGCGTGGCGCGATGATGGCGGTCGAGCTGGTCAAGCCCGGCGGGATAGAGCCGGATCCGGCCGCGGCGGCGCAGGTCGCGGCGGCCTGCCACCAGGCCGGGCTGCTGGTGCTCACCTGCGGGACGTTCGGCAACGTGCTGCGGTTCCTGCCGCCAATGGTGATCGGCGAGCCGCTGCTGACCGAGGGCCTCTCGATCCTCGAGGAGGCGTTCGCCCGCCGCTAGCTGCCCGGCCATCGGCACCGCTCCGGGCACCCTCGCGTTCGCGCTGGACGCCAGCCACACGGCGACGTCCACGAAGCTGACGCTCGCCGGGGCGCACCTGCTCGCCGCCGCGATCATCGTCCCCGTCATCACCCGCCGCCTCGCGCATCGGTGTAGCGGCTGAGCCCGCGGGCCGCACCGGTCCCTTGACGGCCCTCGCGGCCGATGTTACGGCTTGGTAAGCAGCGTTTCCCCAGCTTGCCAGGGAGGATCCGTGCCGCTCCGAGGCTCCAGCCGCCGCATCGTCATCGCCTTCGCCACGGCCTGCGCGGCTGCCCTGCCCGTCCTGGCAGTCTCGGCATCGGCCGGGGCGGCCGGGGCGCTGCCAGGCCGAGCGCTACCGCGTGATGCTGATATCCCCGGACTGATCGGTCGCCGTGATCACATGGGCCGAGGCTGAGTTCGTGGGCACGGTGATAACGGTCGTGCCGAAGGATGTGTGCGCATCGGCGCGGGCGTCGTCAGCAGCGCCGCGGTGATCATGGTCGCGGTCTTCTCGATCTTCGCCACGCTGTCGGTGATCGAGTTC
>DATGVY010000792.1:0-6545 GCA_035299845.1 Streptosporangiaceae bacterium | reverse complement strand
TGCGTCGCGACGTCGACGCGGTCCGCGCCCGCCTTCCCGGCGGGTAGCCGGGGTCCGCGGCGGGTAGCCTGGTCCGCTGCGGCCGGCCGGGCCCGGGCTGCGGCAACAGCGTGCTACCCTGACTGTCGGCTGGAGTATCTGGCCCTGTCAGCTGTGCCCTCAGGCGGCTGGCTAAGAGGAAACGCCCGCAGGCTACTGCGCGATGGCTCCTGCCCCGCAGGTTCTCTCCGCAATCCGCCGGAGCGTCCCATGACGAGTTCTACATGAAGAGGAATCAACGTGCCGCTGAACACCACGGTGAAGAAAGAGATCATCGCCGTGCACGCGACCAGTGAGGGTGACACCGGATCGCCGGAAGTCCAGGTCGCGCTGCTGACACGGCGGATCAGTGAGCTGACCGAGCACCTCAAGGTGCACAAGCATGACCACCACAGCCGCCACGGGCTGCTGCTGCTCGTCGGCCGCCGCAGGCGGCTGCTGAAGTACCTGTCCAACGAGGACATCACCCGCTACCGCGCGCTGATCGAGAAGCTCGGCCTGCGCAGGTAGGTTGGAATAGCCGCAGGCCGGGGACGGCCGGCGGCCATAACTGAATACACCACGAAAGAACGACGTCCCGCGGCCCCGGCCCGGAGCGCTCAGGGCGCCAACGGGCCGGTCCTCGGTAGTGGTTCTCGGGTCAGGACCCGCCAGCGCTGGCCAAGCGCGGCGCACCGGGGCCGAGGGCTTCGATCGAAGACCGGCCAGCCAGCACGGCTCGAAGTCCGTGCATGGCGCTCCGCTGGCGGCGGGCAGACGCGGGACCTCAACCAAGGAGGTCACCCGTGGAGGGTGCGTACACCGCCGAGGTCGTCATCGACAACGGCACGTTCGGCGTACACAAGATCAGATTCGAGACTGGCAGGCTGGCCCGGCTGGCCGCCGGCTCGGCCGTCGTCTATCTCGACGACGAGACCATGGTGCTGTCGGCAACGACAGCGTCCAAGAAGCCGAAGGACAACCTCGACTTCTTCCCGCTCACCGTCGATGTGGAGGAGCGGATGTATGCGGCGGGCCGGATTCCCGGCTCGTTCTTCCGCCGGGAGGGGCGCCCGTCCGAGGACGCGATCCTCACCTGCCGGCTCATCGACCGGCCGCTCCGGCCGTCATTCGTGCACGGGCTGCGCAATGAGGTGCAGGTCGTCGAGACGATCATGGCGCTGGATCCCGAGCACCTGTACGACGTCATCGCGATCAACGCGGCCTCGCTCTCGACCCAGCTCGCCGGCCTGCCGTTCTCCGGGCCGATCGGCGGCGTCCGGGTTGCGCTGATCAAGGGCCAGTGGGTCGCGTTCCCCACCCAGTCGCAGCTGGCCGATGCCACCTTCGACATGGTCGTGGCCGGCCGGGTGCTCGAGGACGGTGACGTGGCCATCATGATGGTGGAGGCAGAGTCCACCCCCAGCACGCTCCGCCTGCTGGCCGATCCGGGCAGCGGTGCGGTGCGCCCGACCGAGGAAGCCGTGGCCGAGGGCCTGGAGGCGGCGAAGCCGTTCATCAAGGCGCTCTGCGAGGCGCAGCAGGCCATCGCGGCCCATGCCGCCAAGGAGACCGCGGAGTATCCCGTCTTCGCCGACTACGGACAGGACGTCTACGACGCCGTCGCCGCGCAGGTCTCCGAGGAGCTGGGCACCGCGCTGACGATCGCCGGCAAGCAGGACAGGGACGCCGAGACCGACCGGGTCAAGGCGCTGGCCAAGGAGAAGCTCGCCAGCCAGTTCGAGGACCGCGAGAACGAGATCAGCGGCGCGTTCCGCGCCCTCACCAAGAAGCTGGTCAGGCAGCGGATCATCACCGACGGGCGCCGCATCGACGGCCGCGGGCTCACCGACATCCGGCAGCTGTCCGCCGAGGCGCGGGTGCTGCCCCGCGTGCACGGCTCGGCCCTCTTCGAGCGCGGCGAGACCCAGGTGCTCGGCGTTACCACGCTGAACATGCTCCGGATGGAGCAGATGATCGACACGCTGAACCCGGAGCGCACCAAGCGCTACATGCACAACTACAACATGCCGCCGTACTCCACCGGCGAGACCGGGCGGGTCGGCTCGCCGAAGCGGCGCGAGATCGGCCATGGCGCGCTCGCCGAGCGGGCTCTCGTCCCCGTGCTGCCCACCCGCGAGGAGTTCCCTTACGCGATCCGGCAGGTCTCGGAGGCCATCGGCTCCAACGGCTCGACGTCGATGGGCTCGGTCTGCGCGTCCACGATGGCGCTGCTTGACGCGGGCGTCCCGCTGAAGGACATGGTGGCGGGCATCGCGATGGGCCTGATCCACGAGGGTGGCGAGTACGTCACGCTGACCGACATCCTCGGTGCCGAGGACGCCTTCGGTGACATGGACTTCAAGGTGGCGGGCACCAAGGACGTGATCACCGCGCTGCAGCTTGACACCAAGCTGGACGGCATCCCGGCCTCGGTGCTCGCCTCGGCGCTGACCCAGGCGCGCGACGCCCGGCTGGCCATCCTCGAGGTGATGCGCGAGGCGATCTCCGCGCCTGGCGAGATGAGCCAGTTCGCGCCGCGGATCATCACGGTCAAGGTCCCGGTGGACAAGATCGGCGAGGTGATCGGCCCCAAGGGCAAGATGATCAACTCGATCCAGGACGACACCGGCGCCGAGATCACCATCGAGGACGACGGCACCATCTACATCGGCGCCACCGACGGCGCCTCGGCCGAGGCGGCAAGGTCCGCGATCAATGCGATCGCTAACCCGCACATCCCCGAGGTCGGCGAGCGGTTCCTCGGCACAGTCGTGAAGACGACCACCTTCGGTGCCTTCGTGTCGCTGCTGCCCGGCCGGGACGGGTTGCTGCACATCACGCAGATCCGCAAGCTGCACGGTGGCGTGCGGATCGACAACGTGGATGACGTGATCAAGGTCGGCGAGAAGATCCAGGTCGAGATCCGTGAAGTCGACGACCGCGGCAAGCTGTCGCTCGTCCCGGTCGAGGTCGTTGAGCGCGAGGCCGCGGGCGAGAACCTGGGCGGGCATGACGACCGCAGGTCCCGTGATGGCGGCCGCGACCGCGGCGGTGACCGCGGCGGCGACCGCGGCGGCGACCGCGGCGGCGATCACCACCGCACCAGGGAGCGTCACCGCGGGCCCCGCAACTCATGAGCAACGACACCGGACGGCCGGCGGGAGGCGATGCCGCCGTCAGCCGCACCGTCCTGCCCGGCGGGCTGCGGGTGATCACCGAGTCGCTTCCCGCGGTCAGGTCAGCCGCGTTCGGCATCTGGGCCGGCGTCGGATCCCGTGACGAGGGCATCGCTCACTACGGCGCGACGCACTACCTGGAGCACCTCCTGTTCAAGGGGACCAGGCGGCGCAGCGCGCTGGACATCTCCGCGGCCATGGACGCGGTCGGCGGCGAGCTGAACGCGTTCACCGGCAAGGAGTACACGTGCTACTACGCGCGGGTACTCGACGCGGACCTGCCGCTCGCGATCGACGTGCTCTCCGACATGGTCACCAGCTCGCTGGTCGAGCCGAAGGACGTGGATGCCGAGCGCGGCGTGATCCTCGAAGAGATCGCCATGAACGATGACGATCCCGCCGACACGGTGCACGAGGCGTTCGCCGCTCAGCTGTTCGGCGACTCGCCGCTTGGCCGTCCCATCCTCGGCAGCGTCGACTCGATCAACTCGATCACCCGCGAGCAGATCGCCGAGCACTACGCCGCGAAGTACACGCCGGACAACCTGGTGATCGCGGCCGCGGGCAGCCTCGATCACGCGCAGGTGGCGGAGCTTGTCCAGGCCGCCTTCACCGCCGCGCTGACCGGCGATGCCGGGCCGGTGCCGCCGCGGCTGGCCGCGCCAGGATCGTCCTGGGGCAAGCCCGGCACCGGGGTGCGCCTCGTCTCGCGCGGCATCGAGCAGGCCAACCTGGTGCTCGGCTGTGAGGGACTGTCGCGTACTGACGACCGCAGGTTCGCGCTCGGCGTGCTTAACGCGGCCCTGGGCGGCGGGATGTCCTCCCGGCTGTTCCAGGAGGTAAGGGAGAAGCGCGGGCTGGCGTACTCGGTGTACAGCTTCAGCTCGCAGCACGCCGATACCGGGATGTGGGGCGTCTACGTGGGCTGCCTGCCGGCCAAGGCCGACGAGGTGCTCGCGATCTGCCGTGAGGAGATCGCCAAGGTAGTGTCGGACGGGCTGACGGACGGTGAGCTCGAGCGGGGCAAGGGCCAGCTGCGCGGGTCGATCGTCCTGGGGCTGGAGGATCCGTCGTCCCGGATGAGCAGGCTCGGCAAGTCCGAGCTCGTCTATCCTCGGCTGGAGCCGGTCGACGAGATCCTCGCGTCGATCGAGGCAGTGACGCACGACGAGGTGCGTGCGGTTGCTGCCGACGTGCTCGCGCGGCCTAAGGCACTCGCCGTGGTCGGCCCGTTCGATGATGCGAACGCCTTCGCCGCCGCGGCCCGCTGACCCGGCGGCAGCTGGGTTGCCCGCGTGCCGCTGCGGTGTTGCTGTCCCGGGCCCGCTGTGCGGGTAGGAATCGCGTGCCAGGAGGCCAGCGATGATCAAGGTCGGAGTGCTCGGCGCCAGGGGGCGGATGGGCTCGGAGGTATGCCGGGCGGCTGGCGCTGCGGCTGACATGGAAGTGACCGCCGCGGTTGACGTCGGCGATCCGAGGGACCCGCTCGGCGAGTGCGACGTGGTCGTTGACTTCACTCACCCCGGTGCGGTCATGGACAACCTCCGCTGGTGCATCGCCAGCGGGCGCAACGTCGTCGTCGGTACCTCCGGGTTCGATGACGCGCGGCTGGCAACTGCGGGGGAGTGGCTCGGGCAGGCGCCGGACGTCCGGGTCCTGATCGCGCCCAACTTCTCTGTCGGCGCCGTGCTGATGATGCACTTCGCGGCGCAGGCGGCGAGGTTCTTCGAGTCGGCTGAGGTGATCGAGCTGCATCATGCGGCCAAGGCGGACGCACCGTCAGGTACCGCGTCCAGGACGGCGTCGCTGATCAGCGCGGCCAGGTCGGCAGCAGGTCTCGGGCCGTCTCCCGACGCGACGGTCACCGCGGTGGATGGCGCACGGGGCGCCGTCCTCAACGGGGTGCATGTTCACTCGGTCCGGCTGTCCGGCCTCGTCGCGCACCAGGAGGTCCTGCTCGGCGGGCACGGCGAGGTGCTGACCCTGCGGCACGACTCGCTGGATCGGGCCTCGTTCATGCCGGGCGTGCTGCTCGGGATCCGGGGCGTCGCGTCGCTGCCCGCCGGGCTCACCTTCGGCCTGGATTCCCTGCTCGGAGTCGACTGACCGGTCGGCCTGGCCAGTGTCAAGATCATCCCAATTCAGCTCGTGCCGCTTGGCGTGAGGATAGTCCCAGCCAGACAGGCATTCTCGGCTAAGGCTGCCGCGCTCCGGCCGTTATGCTGGCGATTCCGGCGCCAACATTCCGTGGCGACCTGAACAAGGGGACTCACATGAGCGAGCTGACATCACTGTGGCCGGCCGATCGCCGCATCACCGTGCGGGACCTGCAGGAAGCAACCGGCCGGGGCGATCGCTGGACGCTGCTGACCAGTTATGACGCCCTGACGGCAGGCATCTTCGAGCGCGCAGGCGTTCGCGTCTTGCTCGTCGGTGACACATCCGCGCAGACGGTGTTCGGGTACTCCTCGACCCTCCCCGCGACCATGGAGATGCTCATCCCGCTGGTCCAGGCGGTGGTGCGCGGCACGAAGACCGCCCTGGTCGTTGCCGACCTGCCGTTCGGCTCTTATCAGTCGGGTCCTCAGCAGGCCCTGCACAGCGCTACCCGCTACCTCAAGGAGGGCGGGGCGCAGGCGGTCAAGCTGGAAGGCGGCCGCCGGGTGCTGCCGCAGGTCGCCGCGATGACCGCGGCGGGCATCCCGGTGATGGGTCACCTCGGCCTGACCCCGCAGAGCATCAACGCGCTCGGCAGCTACCGGGCCCGTGGCCGCGGCGGCGAGGCCGATGTGCTGCTGGACGACGCGATCGCCCTGGAGCGGGCCGGGGCATTCGCGGTCGTCCTCGAGGCCGTCCCGGCCAGCCTGGGCGCCCGGATATCTGACGCGCTGGCGATCCCCACGATCGGCGTTGGCGGCGGGCCCTCCTGCGACGCCCAGGGCATGGTGTGGCAGGACTTCGCCGGCCTCACCACCGGCCGGGCGCCGCGCTTTGTCCGGCGCTACGCGCAGCTGGCCGAGATCCTGTCCCGGGCCGCTGGCGATTTCGTCAGCGATGTCGCGGACTCGCGGTATCCGGGGGCCGAGCACAGCTACGCCTGACCCGCCGGCGGCGGTGCGGCTGTCAGCGGTACGGGCTGCCCGCGCGACTGTCGCGGCCCGGGCCGGCGCTAGCCGTGGGTTTCGCCGAGTAATCGGACCAGCAGCCGGGCCGAGTGCCCGCGCGGCTGTCGCGCGGCCCGGCCGGCGCTAGCCGTGGGTTTCGCCGAGCAGTCGGACCAGCAGCCGGGCCGAGTGCCCGCGCGGCTGTCGCGCGGCCCGGCCGGCGCTAGCCGTGGGTTTCGCCGAG
>DATGVY010000791.1:0-3991 GCA_035299845.1 Streptosporangiaceae bacterium | reverse complement strand
CTACTGGGCCGTGCTGCGCCGCCGCCTGGCCGAGGCGGTCACGAGCCACGCGCAGCACCGGCCGCTTGCGCCCGGCCTCCCTCTTGAGGCCGCCCGGGTGGCGCTCGGTGTCCCCGACCGCCGCATCGTTGAGGCGCTGGCCGGGCCCCCGCTCAAGGTCCGGGACGGCTCCATCCTGCCCGCCGCCGTGGCGGAGGCGGCCGGGCACGGGCTGCCCGAACGGGTGCTGGCGGCGATCCGCGAGCTCCGGCACGACCTCGCGACGGAGCCGTTCCTCGCCCCCGACGCAGCGCGCCTGCATGACCTCGGCCTTGACCCCAGGGCAGTCGCCGCGGCGGAACGTGCCGGGCTGCTGCTGCGCATCAGCGAGCAGATCGTGCTGGCGCCAGGCGCTGACGCCGAGGCCGCGCGCCTGCTAGCCGGGCTGCCTGTGCCGTTCACCGCGGCACAGGCCAGACAGGCGCTGCGCACCACCCGGCGGGTGGCGATCCCCCTGCTCCAGTACCTCGACCGGACCGGCGTCACCGAGCGGCTGGCCGACGACCGGCGCAGACTCAGCGACCGCTGAACCGGCGGGCGGCGAACCTGCCGCCGCTCCACGCGAGTGCCTCGGCCGGCGGCTCGCCTGAGCCGATCCAGCTGGCGATCGCCTGGGCCGTCACCGGGGCCAGCAGGATGCCGGTGCGGTAGTGCCCGGACGTGAGCCAGGCGTTGCCGAGGCCCGGGACCCGGTCGATGACAGGCTGCCCGTCAGGGTGGCGCGGGCGGAAGCAGCACCACTGGTAGGCGGCCCGAAGGCCGCGTAGCTCGGGCAGGGTTGTGTACAGGCCTTCGAGGATGCCGTCGATCACTTCCGGCTGGACCCGGGGGCTCTCGTCGCCGACGTCGAAGGTCCCGCCGACCAGTAGCCGCCCGTCCTCCAGCTGGGTGGCGACCGGTGCCACGGTGCCCGGCAGCCGAAGCGAGGTTGGTTCGGTAACCAGCAGATGGCCCTTGACCCGTTCCGAGGGGACATCCAGTTCCAGCCCGTCCAGCAGTGGCGGCAGGCCGGTCGCGAACACGACGGCGCCTGGTTGCACGTCACCGGCGGTGGTGGCCACCGAGACCACCCGGCCGGCCCGCACCGTGACCGCGGTAGCGGCGACGCCGGTCGCGACCGCGGGCAGCCCCGCGGCCAGCCGGGCGAGAGCGCGCAGCGGGTTGACCCGTGCCTGCCGCCTGACCAGGGCTCCGGCCATAGGCAGCGCCAGACCGGGGATGAGCTCCGCCACCTGGCTGGTGTCCAGCCACTCGATCGCCGGCGCCTGATGGAGGGCGAAGTCGCCCGGATCTGGCGAAAGGCCGATCCAATCGAGCGCCACCAGGCCGACCCCTCCCGGCCAGGTCTCTTGCAGCTGACCCCACCGGGCCAGGCTGGCCCTCGCCAGGTCCACGAACGGCGCGGGATCACTCCACTCATGAATCTCGGGGGTCAGCAGGCCAGCGGCGCCGCCGGTGGCGCCTGAGCCCAGACGGCCGGCCTCGATGAGCAGCACCGAGCCGAGCCCGGCCTCGTGGCAGGCCGCAGCGGTGGCGACGCCCGCGATCCCCCCGCCCACGATGAGCACATCGGGGCGCGGATCCGGCAGTTCGCCGCCGCCGCGCGCGAGTTCCGCGCGCTCGGCGGCCGTGAGCTGGTGGAGCCAGACAGCGGTGTCAACGGCCATGAGCCCATTGTCTGTGACGACGGCCACCTCGATCACGGCCAGGGGGAGGCGGGATGCATCGCCGCTCGGCTCACGACGGACAAACTGCCCCTGCACGTAAGCTGTGTAAGATCGCGGACCGATGGGCTCGTCACGTCAGGGAGGTGATGTCCGTGCTCGCTGACTCCTACGGGCGCGTTGCAACGGACCTCCGGGTATCCCTGACCGACCGCTGCAACCTGCGCTGCAGCTACTGCATGCCGCCTGAGGGCCTGGAATGGCTGCCGAAGCCCTCGCTGCTCACCGATGACGAGGTGGTGCGGCTGGCGCGGATCGGCGTGCAGCGGCTGGGCATCACCGAGATCCGCTACACCGGCGGTGAGCCGCTGCTGCGCCGCGGTCTTGCGGACATCGTCGCCCGTACCGCCACGCTGCGGCCGAGGCCCGAGATCTCGCTGACCACCAACGGCATCGGGCTCGCCCGGATAGCACGGGCGCTGCACAGCGCGGGACTGGACAGGATCAATGTGTCGCTGGACACGCTCAGGCCGGAGACATTCCGCAAGCTGGCGAGGCGGGACAGGCTGGAAGACGTGCTCGCAGGCCTGGCCGCCGCGGCGTCCGCAGGACTGGCTCCCGTCAAGCTGAACGCGGTGCTCATGCGCGGGATCAACGATGACGAGACGGTCCCGCTGCTGCGGTTCAGCCTGGAGCACGGCTATCAGCTGCGGTTCATCGAGCAGATGCCGCTCGACGCTCAGCACGGCTGGCGCCGCGCCGACATGGTGACGGCGACGGAGATCCTGGACGCCCTGTCCGCGGAGTTCTTGCTGACCCCGGACGACCCGGGCGCCCGTGGCTCGGCGCCGGCCGAGGCCTTCCTGGTCGACGGGGGGCCCGCGCGGGTTGGGGTGATCGGTTCGGTGACACGCCCGTTCTGCGGCACGTGTGACCGGGTCCGGCTTACCGCTGACGGGCAGGTTCGTAACTGCCTCTTCGCCCGCGACGAGAGCAACCTGCGCGATCCGATGCGATCGGGCGCCAGCGACGACGAGCTCGCGGGGATCTGGATGAAGGCGGTCGCGGCCAAGCTGCCGGGGCACGGCATCAACGACCCCGGGTTCCTGCAGCCGGCTAGGCCCATGTCCGCCATCGGTGGCTGAACGGGCCATCGGTGGCATTCGATGCTGTCGTGCTGGCCGGCGGCCGCGCCTCCCGGCTCGGGGGGACCGACAAGCCGGGGCTGGTTGTGGGTGCCCGGACCCTGCTCGCGTCCGTGGTGGCGGCCGCCGACTCGGCCGGAGCCCAGCGCATCGTGGTGGTCGGGCCTGCCCGGCCTGAGCTAGCGGACCGGGTAGCGTTCGTCCGCGAGGATCCACCCGAATCGGGCCCCGTCCCCGCGCTGCGGCGCGGCCTGGCCCAGGTATGCGCACCGACAGTAGCGGTGCTCGCCGCCGACCTGCCGTTCCTTCGCGCCCGCCATCTGCGCATCTTGCTCGGCGCCCTGCCCGTCGAACCGGCCCGGCCGACGCGGCTTGCCTCGCCGGCCGGCCCGGGTGGGCCACTGTCCGGGGTGATCATGGTTGATGACGGAGGGCGCCGGCAGTGGCTGGCCGGCTGCTGGCGGACTGCGGTGCTCAGGACCGCCATGCAGGCATATTCCGGCAACTCTCTGCACAGGCTGCTGGGACCGCTTGATCCGGCCCTGCTCACTCCGGCGCAGCTTGATCCAGCACAGCGGCGCTACGATCTGGCCCGTGGCGAGCCGCCGCCCTGGCTCGATTGCGACACGGCAGATGATCTGACCCGCGCCCGCCGTCTGGCGCAGTGGTATCCCTTGGGCGACACCCGGCCGGGTGACGTCGGGCCGCGGCAGACGCAGCAGGAACGGGAGACGCGCCGGTGAGCACGCTCGAACGCTGGACCGAGGCGGCCTGCGCTGAACTCGGCATCGACCCAACGTCAGCCGACACCATGGCGGTGCTCGACCTGGCCCGGGATGTCGCCCATAACGTGGCCAGGCCGGCCGCGCCGTTGACCGCCTACCTGTTGGGTGTGGCGGTGGGTCGTGGCCGGCCCATGGCCGAGGCGGCGGCGCGATTGCGGGAGCTCGCCGCCGCGTGGGCTGACCCGGCCAGTGACGGCGGCTGAGCGGCTGCTGATCGTGGACCGTTTCGGGTGGCCGACAGGCACCGCCGGGCCTGGGCGTACGGCAGCCGGGATACCTAGGCTATGGCGTCGGCGAGCAGCGCGACCTGATCGAGCCGCGACGAGCCGGGAGCGAAGATCAGCTCGTCGCAGCCGCT
>DATGVY010000790.1:0-5269 GCA_035299845.1 Streptosporangiaceae bacterium | reverse complement strand
TTCCGGGCCGGGCTGATTCCGGGCCGGGCTGATTCCGGGCCGGGCTGATTCCGGGCGGGGCTGATTCCGGGCCGGCCGGACTGAGCCAGCACCGGCCGGGCTGCGGAGCAGGAGGCTGCGGTGTCGCGCGTTAGCCGGGTGTCGCAGCTGGCCTTGCGGCCTGCCGCCTGCTCATCGCCGCGTTGCTCGGCTGCCTCGCTCAGCTTCTTCCTGCGGGTGCGGCCAGGACTAGCGCCTGGCCGCTCTCCCTGTCGTCGCGCTCCAGCTGGCCGCATGGAACATGATCAGGCCGAACAGCAGGAACGTGACAACGTGGACCGCGGTGCAGTACTCGCAGATCGCGTCCACCTTGAACAGCTCGACGTAGACGAGATAGAGCACGAACACGATGCCGGTGAGCACCCCGGCCAGCCGGGCCCACCGGACGATGTCCAGGTCCATGCGCCAGGCCCAGGGCGAGTTGATCGCGACCATGAAGACGTAGAAGGCGAGGCCGAGCACCGCCACCGGGAAAATGCCGAAAACGATCGACTCGGGGCTCGTGGTCACCTTCGTGCAATTGATGGTCGAGTTCACCGGGCAGCCGGCCAGCGCCGTATTCGTGTAATGCGTGATCGTCAGGTAGACCGAAAGGCCGAGCCCGCCCAGCGACAGGATGAAGGTGGTGAGCGGGAGCCAGCGAGGCGCTGCGGAACCGGCCTGCGGTGTCTTGCTCGCGCCTTCCATGGCCGGCATGACCTGGCCGGGCTGCCCCGGCCGCGCCCGGCCGTTGCGCTGCCCTGCCTTGCCGCCGCGGGATGCACCGCCGGCGGCAGCCCGGCTGCCCGTGCCCTTGCCGCCTTGCCTGTTGCGCTGCGCCGCTGTCGTGCCGCCTCCCTTACCCGGTGCGCCGCCCTTACCCGGTGCGCCGCCCGCGCGGGGCTGGCCCGGTGAACCGCCAGCACGGGCCGGCTTGGGCCCGGCCATCAGAACGTGCCTTCAATGGACTGCACCGCCGGCGTGCAGGCGGTAGCCGGCTTGTTGCTGGTGAGCTTGCAGATGGCGGCGGTGATCATGTTTGCCGCGCCGTCAGCGCCCTTCGCGATGGCGGTCGAGGGATCCTTGAGCGCGGCAGCGACCTGGGCCCAGGTCTTGCCCTGCAGAACGGCGTAGCTATAGCTGGCCCCGCTCACTATGAACTTATTGCCGAAGTCAATGAACGGTATCGACCCGCTGCTGCCCTGCGGGACCTGCGGCGGCGCATCGTATTTGGTCAGTATCGCACTCTGCGCAGCGGTTGGCGCCTGCAGCGTGGCCCGGTTGACGTCCTGCATCTCGTCGGGGGTGAACGAGATGTACTTGCTGGTATAGGTGGACTTGTAGAAGGTCAGCGTGGGAATGCTGGCCGGGGTGTCGCTCGCGCTGGAGTGAATGAACTTCAGGCCGGAGAACGTGCCGAATCTGCTCAGGGCAATCGTCATCGCCCACCGCTCGGTCGCGCAGAACGGGCAGTACAACGCGCCCATGTAGAGCACCTCGGGCTTGCCGTTCTCGGTCAGCGGGGTCCCGCTGATCGGAATGATGGTCTTGGGGCCCGCGGTGCCCTTGCCCACCGAGGTCAGCGTGGCGGCCGGAACGCTCGTCACCTCCCTGGCGAGGCTGGCGGAGGCTGTCGCCTGGCCGGATCCGGCGGACGCCGGGCCGCCCAGAGTCTTGATCACGACGAACGCCACGACGATGGCGAGCACGGCGACGACACTGCCGCCGGCCAGCAGCAGCTGCCTGCGGCGGTCCGCCCGCCGCGCCGCGGCCTGCTGCGCGGCAATCCTTTCCCTGGCGCTCTGCCGCCGGTTCCGCTCCGCCTTGCCCATTCTTGCCCTGCCTTACCGCTGCGGATTCTCCTGGGTTGACAACGTAGCGTGCAGCCGTTTCGTTCGCGCCGGATCGCCCGGGCCGCACCGCATGCCGTGGAACCGTCCGCCGGGAATTCCCCCGGATTACGCTGCCGTGTTCCATGTTATGGGGCGCTGCGTCACGGCGACGCAGCTCTCCATGCAAGCGTTACTTCCTGAGCGTCAGCTGAAGGCTGCCTGGCTGCACGCTCAGCGCCGGCCACCCCGGGCGCCCACTGCCCGGCCGTACACTCAGCTCGGGCCGCCCCGGGCGTCCGGCGCTGCCCTGCCCTGTCCAGGGTTCTTGCTTTCCGCAATCAGCACTGGCTATGTTCTGGACATGATCGCCCTCACCATGAGAAGCGGCGCACGATATGGCGCGCTGCTTGTTACCGCATGCATCGGGCTCGCCGTCGCGGGATGCGGCGGCTCGTCCGCCACGTCCGGCGGCGGCAGCTCGCCGTCGGCGTCCAGCGCGAACACGGAGATTCCGGTCGGCCCGGCCAACGTCGCCTACGCCGCCTCGCTCGCGTTCCTTAACGAGAAGATCGTCGGGCCAGCGTTCGCGAAGGCCGACTCGCTGACGTACTCGGGGCGGGCAGGCCCGTCCGACGGACTGTCCCAGGAGATCGCGGCAGGGGTGATCACCCCGGACGTCTTCGAGAGCGTCGGCGGCGATCCCATCGCCGCGCTGGAGCCGAAGTTCACGAAATGGTACGTGCAGTTCGCGTCGACATCGATCGTGCTCGCCTACAACCCGGCCAGCAAGTACGCCAAGCAGTTCAAGGCCATCGGCAACGGCACGGAGCCGGTCAAGAACTTGTTCTCGATACTGCAGAAGCCCGGCTTCAAGCTCGGCCGGACCGACCCCAACCTCGATCCGCAGGGCCGTGCGTTCATCTACATGCTGGAACTCGCGCAGATGAAGTACCACCTGCCGGCGAACACGGTCACGAAGATCCTCGGCAGTCCGCTGGCCTCAGCCAGCGCCAGCGAGATATTCGACGAGGCCGCCCTTGAGCCACGGCTGCAGGCGGGCCAGCTCGACGCGTCCAGTGCCTACCTGTCCCAGGCGATCCAGCTGCACCTGCACTACATCAGGCTGCCCGCCGCCATCAATCTCGGCGACGCGGCGCTCGCCGCGCAGTACCACAAGGCGTCGATCACCATCACCGGCAACGTGACCAAGCACGGCTCGCCGCTGGTGATCGACATCACCACGATCAACAACAGCCCGATCGGGGCGAAGTTCGCCGCCTACGTGCTGTCACCGGCAGGGCTGGCATTGCACAAGCAAGGCGGGTACACGCTGCTCAAGCCGAAGCTGTTCGGCCCGGCCAGCGCGGTCCCCGCAGCGGTGAAGAGTGAGCTGGGCGGCTAGCCCAGCGGCAGCAGCTGGCGGTGCTGTCCGGGGCGGCGACGATCCCGGACAGCACCCCGGCGATGCATCAGGCAGCCAGACAGCAGCACCACGGACCATCCGTTCCGTATCGGGTTTTGCTTCCGTCGCCATCGCGGGCATTATCTGGCTGGCGCTCCTTGGGCCGGTCATCGCACTCTTCGCGCACCTGTCGGCGGGCGCGATCGGCAGCGCGCTTTCCGCGCCCGGCGCGCTGACCCCGCTGGTCGTCTCGGTTGAGTCAGGCGCGGTCACGCTGGCCGTCCTGCTGCTGCTCGGGACGCCGCTTGGCTGGCTGCTCGCCCGCGGGACGCTGCCGTTCCCGCGGGTGTGGGAGGCCGGGGTGCTCACCATCCTGCTGCTGCCGCCGCTGGTGATCGGCCTACTGCTGGTGTTCATGATCGGGCCGTTTACGCCCGTCGGGGAAGGCATCGCGGCGCTGCACCTGTCCGCGACCAACACATTCCTGGCGCTGGTGATCGCCCAGGTGTACGAGTCGGCGCCGTACTACGTGCTGGGCGCGCAGGCCGCCTTCGGCGGCGTCGACCCGCGGCTGGAGCAGCAGGCCGCGCTGCTCGGTGACCGGCCGTGGCGGGTGCTGCGGCGGGTGACCCTGCCGCTGGCCGGGCCCGGGCTCGCGATGGCCCTGGCGGTGGCGTGGGCGCGGGCGATGGGGGCGTTCGGCGCAGTCATCATCGTGGCTTACCATCCGTACGGGCTGCCGCTGCAGATCTGGACGACGTTGCAGGAAACCGGGCTGGCGTCCGCGCTGCCGTTCGCCCTCGTGCTCCTGGTGGTCGCTCTGCCGCTGCCGCTGGCCGCCTACATCTGGAGCGCGCGTGCTCGAGGCCGACGTCGAGGTTGACCGGCGTGACTTCACGGTGCGCGCTGAGCTGTGCGTGCAGCCGGCGGAGCGGCTGGCGCTGTTCGGCCCGTCGGGCGCGGGCAAGACGACGCTGCTTGAGGTCATCGCCGGGCTGGTGCGCCCGCGCCGCGCCCGGATCACGCTGTCTGGGCGGGTGCTCACCGCCACGGAGCGGCCGCGGACGGCACTGCCGCCCTGGCGGCGCCGGGTCGGGCTACTGCGCCAGGACCCGGGCCTCTTCCCGCACCTGTCGGTCCGGGACAACCTCGGCTACGGGCCGGCCGCTGACCGCTCGGGCGCCGAGCTGGTCCAGCTCGCCGCGGTGCTCGGCATCGGGGAGCTGCTGGCCGCCATGCCCGCCCGGCTCTCCGGCGGCCAGGCGCACCGGGTCGCGCTTGGCCGGCTGCTGCTCGCGCACTGCGATGCGCTCCTGCTCGACGAGCCGTACGCGGGCCTCGACGCCAGCCTCCGCCGGGTGCTCACGACCATGGTGCGCGACCTGGTCACTGTGCGGCGGGTGCCGTCCGTGCTGGTGGTGCACGAGCTCGCAGAGGCGCAGGCATTCGCCGACCGGCTCGCGGTGCTTGACCGCGGCGAGGTGCTGCAGGCCGGCGCTCCGGACGAGGTAGTGCGCCGGCCGGCCACCCGGCGGGTCGCAGAGCTGGTCGGCTACCAGGGTTTCGTGCCCGCCGCCGTCGGCTCGCAGGCCGGCCCGGTGGCCGGAATCCACCCGGAGCGGATCGCAGCCGGGGCGCAGCAGCGGCGGGGGCTTGTGCTGACCGGTGCGGTGCTGGCCGTCCGCCCGGCTAGGGCCGGCTGGGAAGCTGAGCTGCAGGTGGCGGACGGTGTCGTGCTGTGCCACCTGGCTGACCGGCCCGCTCCGCCCGGCAGCGAGCTGACGGTGACGGCGCTGGATCCGCCATGGTTCGGCCCGGACGGCGCGGCCATGGTCCGGCCGCCGCGTGACGGTCAGGCCGGGGCATGAGCGACGGCCGCGATGGCCCCGCCGGGAGCCGCAACGGCGGAGTCGCGGACGGTGGCGCGGCCGGCGGCAGCGCGGATGCGGCGGGCGGCAGCGCGGATGCGGCGGGCGGCAGCGGCGGTGCGGCGGGCGGCAGCGGCGGTGCGGCGGGC
>DATGVY010000789.1:0-5362 GCA_035299845.1 Streptosporangiaceae bacterium | reverse complement strand
CGTCGGCCTACCGACCGTCGGCCTACCGACCGTCGGCCTACCGACCGTCGGCCTAGTCGGCACCGGGCATGCTGCTGGCTGGCCGGGGCCCGCAATGTCTAGCACCCCGCTGCCTGGCGTCCGTGACCTGCCGTTGCGGGTGCTGCCGGCGGCCTGGCTGGCGCGCGGTTCGCTGGGCGGCCGCGGCAGCCGCCATCTCGTCGAACGGCACGCCCGCGTCTACCGGCACGCCTGGCTGGTCCTGCTCTCCGGCTTCTTCGAGCCGCTGTTCTACCTGCTGTCGATCGGCGTCGGGCTGGGCCAGCTGGTCGGCAGCGTAGCGGGCCCCGGCGGCCACCCGATCAGCTTCACCAGCTTCGTGGCGCCCGCCTTGCTCGCGACGTCCTCGATGAACGGGGCTGTATACGACTCGACCTTCAACGTCTTCTTCCGGCTGAAGTACAACAAGTTCTACGACGCCGCGCTCGCCACCCCGATGCGCTCGGGTGACATCGCGCTGGGCGAGATCAGCTGGGCATTGCTGCGGGGCGGGCTGTACGGGGCGGCGTTCATGGTGGTCATGCTGGCCCTGGGCCTGGTGCACTCGCGGTGGGCGGTGCTGGCACTGCCGACGGCGCTGCTGATCGGCTTCGCGTTCGCGGCGACCGGGATGGCGGCGACGACCTTCATGCGCAGCTGGCAGCACTTCGAGTTCGTGACGCTGGCGACGCTGCCGATGTTCCTGTTCTCCACGACGTTCTACCCGCTGAGCGTCTACCCCCGGGCGATCCAGATCTTCGTCGAGTGCACTCCGCTGTACCAGGGGGTTGTCCTGCTGCGCGGGCTCACGCTCGGCGTGGTGGGGCCCGCCCTGCTGTGGTCGGCGGCGTACCTGGCGATCATGGGCCTGGCCGGCCTGTTCGTGGCCGGCCGCCGGATCAGCGGCCTGCTGCTGAAGTAAGCCCGGCCGGAAGGCAGGCCGGGCCCGGAGGCAGCCCGGCGCGGAGGCAGGCCCGCCCGGAGCAGGCCCGGCCCGGAGGCAGGCCCGCCCGGAGCCAGCCCGGCCCGGAGCCAGCCCGGCCCGGAGCCAGCCCGGGCCCGGAGCCAGCCCGGCCCGGAGGCAGCCCGGTCGGACCGGGGCCCTGACCCTGGCGGGCTACAGCCGGGCCAGTTCCTCGCGCAGCGGGTCCAGGCCCAGTGAGCCCAGGGCCAGCGCCTGGCCGTGGAACTTCCGGAGATCGAAGTCCGCCCCCTGGCGGCGGCGGGCATCCTCGCGGGCCTGCAGCCAGATCCGCTCGCCCAGCTTGTACGACGGGGCCTGTCCCGGCCAGCCGAGATACCGGTCCAGCTCGAAACGCAGGCTGTCGTCGTCCGTCTGCACCCGGGAGCGCAGGAATTCCCAGGCCAGGCCGGCGTTCCAGATCTCGCCGCCATGCCAGGCCGAGTCCGCCGGGATCGGCAGCTCCAGGTGCACGCCCAGGTCGACGACGACCCGGGCAGCCCGCAGCAGCTGGGCGTCGAGCATGCCGAGCAGGTTGCCGGGGTCAGCGAGGTAGCCGAGTTCCTCCATCAGCCGCTCGGCGTACAGCGCCCAGCCCTCGCCGTGCCCGGAGACCCAGCACATCAGCCGCTGCCAGCGGTTCAGCCGTTCCTTCAGGAAGATGGCCTCCGCGCACTGCAGGTGATGGCCAGGCACGCCCTCGTGATAGATCGTGGTGACCTCCTTCCAGGTGGAGAACTCCTCGACGCCGTCCGGTACCGCCCACCACATCCGGCCCGGCCTGGACCAGTCCTCGCTCGGGTTCGTGTAGTAGATTCCGCCGTCGCTGGTCGGGGCGATCATGCACTCGATCCGGCGCGCGGGCGCCGGGATATCGAAGTGGGTCCCGTCCAGCTCGGCGACGGCGTTGTCGGTGAACTCCTGCATCCAGGCCCGCAGGTTCTCCCGGCCGGCAATCCGGCGCGCGGGATCGGCGTCCAGCTCGGCGACGGCGGCCGCGACGGTGCCGCCCGGCACGATCTGATCGGCCACCCGCGCCACTTCCGTCTCTAGCCTGCGGACCTCCGCCCAGCCCCACGCGTACGCCTCGTCCAGGTCGATCGTGGCGCCGAGGAAGTCGCGTGCGGCCCGGCCGTACCGCTCACGGCCGACGGCGTCCCGCCGCGGCGCCTGCGGCAGCAGCTCGGACTCCAGGAAGCGGCCGAGCTCAGCGGTGGCGCCGCGGGCAGCCCCGGCGGCCTGGTCAAGCTCCGCGCGCAAGGACCCGGCAGTCTGGATGCGGCCGGCCAGGTTGCCGTAGAAGTCCTTTCCCGGCGCCGACCATTCGGCGCACTGCCGCGCGCACGCCTCGACCTGGCGGACGGCGGCCACCCGGCCCTGTTTCGCCGCCTCGGCGTAGGTCTGCCGCAGCCCCTCGTACGCGGCCGGCACCGCGGTCATCCGCGCTGCGATGTTCCGCTGCGCCTCGTCCCCGTCGGCGGGCATCAGGTCGAAGACCTGGCGCACCCCCTGCACCCAGCTGGCGACGACGTTCAGCTCGCTGGTGACATCGCCCGCGTCGTACCGCTCGACGGCCAGGCCGAGGCGCTCCAGCATCGCCGCCTTGGCCACCCGCTCCCGCTCGCTGGCCGCCGGCGCCTCGTCCAGGGCCGCGATGGTGCTGCGGTCGAGCTCGGCGCGGGCCGCGAAGCCGGCCGGGCTCAGGTCGGTCATCAGGTCGTCGTAGCCGACGATCCCGGCCATGGTGGCAGAGACCGGGTCCAGCGCGGCGGCCTGGCCGACGTAACGGTCGGCGATCTCGTCAGTGTTGGTCACACCGGACACGCTACTGAGCCTGGCGGCGCAGGCAAGTGGATAGCTGCGCGCGAACGGCCGCCGGGCCAGGCCAGGGGTTCGGCCCGGCCCGGCCGGCCCGACCGGGCTGTGGTCCGTAAACGAGCCGCAAACCGCGTTGATCAGGCCATGGATCGTCTCGACCAATGCCATCGGCTGGCCGTAGCGTTGAGCCGTACCGGCCGGTAGATAGTCTGGTCCGGACTCGTCGGGAGGCGGCATGGACTTCGCATACGACGCACGGACCGAGCAGCTCAGGGATCAGCTGCTCGCGTTCATGGATTCCCATGTCTACCCGGCCGAGAAGGTGTTCGCCGAGCAGGTCGCCGCGGCGGCCGGCGCGGGCCGGATCTGGGAACGGCCGCCGGTGATCGACGAGCTGAAGGCCGAGGCGCGCAGCAAGGGCCTGTGGAACCTGTTCCTGCCCAGGCACCCGGGCGGCGGGGGGCTGACCAACTTGCAGTACGCGCCGCTGGCCGAGATCACCGGCCACAGCCCGGGCATCGCGCCGGAGGCGCTCAACTGCTCCGCGCCGGACACCGGCAACATGGAGGTGCTGGCCGAGTTCGGCACCCCCGAGCAGCAGGACCGGTGGCTCAAGCCCCTGCTCGACGGCGCGATAAGGTCCGCCTTCTGCATGACCGAGCCGGACGTCGCATCCTCCGACGCCAGCAACATCGCCACCAGGATCGAGCGCCAGGGCGGCGACTACGTCATCAACGGCCTCAAGTGGTGGGCGTCCGGGGCGATGGATCCCCGCTGCGAGATCCTCATCGTGATGGGCAAGACCGACCCGGACGGCGACCGGCACCGGCAGCAGTCCATGATCCTGGTGCCGGCCGACACGCCGGGCGTGACCGTCAAGCGCGGCATGCGCGTCTTCGGCTACACCGACGGAACCCACGGCGGGCATGCCGAAGTCGAGTTCAGCGACGTCCGGGTGCCCGCCGCCAACCTGATCGCCGCGCGCGGCGACGGCTTCGCGATCGCCCAGGCCAGGCTCGGGCCCGGCCGGATCCACCACTGCATGCGCCAGATCGGGGCGGCCGAGCGTGCCCTGGAGCTGATGTGCCTGCGGGTCAGCGGGCGTACCGCGTTCGGCAAGCCGCTGGCCGCCCAGGGCGTGATCCAGGACTGGATCGCCGAGTCCAGGGTCCGGATCGAGCAGGCCCGGCTGCTGGTGCTGAAGACCGCCTGGCTGATGGACACCGTCGGCAACAAGGGCGCGCACCGGGAGATCCAGGCCATCAAGATCGTCACCCCGGCGATGTCCGAATGGGTCATCGACAAGGCGATTCAGGCGCACGGCGCGGCCGGCATCAGCCAGGACTTCCCGCTGGCCCAGCTGTGGGCCAGCGCCCGCACGCTCAGGTTCGCCGACGGGCCCGACGAGGTGCACAAGCGCTCGCTCGCCTGGCGCGAGCTCAAGTCACACGGCTAGGAGCGGGGCGCAGGCCGCAGGCAGGGCGGCGAGCCGAGCTCACACCAGCCAGGCGGGCAATCGCCGGCCGTCAGCTAGCAGGAGGAATACATGCCAGACGAAGCACAGCGGGTCGCCATCGTCACCGGGGGCGCTCGAGGCATCGGCGCGGCCGCTTCCCGCCGCCTTGCCGCCGACGGGATGGCCGTCGCCGTGCTCGACCTGAAGGAAGGCGACTGCGGCGCCACCGTCGACGCGATCACCTCGGCTGGCGGCCGCGCGCTCGCCGTCGGTGCCGACGTGAGCCGCTCCGACCAGGTCGAGGCCGCGGTCACGAAGACCGCCGCCGAGCTTGGGCCGCCCGTTGTGCTGGTCAATAACGCGGGCGTGATCCGCGACAACCTGCTCTTCAGGATGACCGAGGACGACTGGGACACGGTGCTCGGCGTGCACCTGCGGGGCGCGTTCCTGATGAGCCGGGCATGCCAGAAGCACATGGTCGACCAGGGGTTCGGGCGGATCATCAACCTGTCGTCGAGTTCCGCCCTCGGCAACCGCGGCCAGGTCAACTACTCCGCGGCCAAGGCGGGCATGCAGGGCTTCACCAAGACGCTGGCGATCGAGCTCGGCAAGTTCGGCGTCACCGCCAACGCGATCGCGCCCGGGTTCATCGCCACCGACATGACCGCGGCGACCGCCGCCAGGGTCGGCATGGACTTCGACGACTTCCAGAAGGCCGCCGCATCCAGGATCCCGGTCGGCCGGGTCGGCCAGCCGGACGACATCGCGCATGTCGTGTCGTTCCTGGCCAGCGAGGGCGCCGGGTTCGTGTCCGGCCAGGTGATCTACGTGGCAGGCGGGCCGTTGTGCTAGACGGGGCCGCGAGCGGCGGCAACGGCCAGGGACCGACCGCGGACGAGCTGCGCGGCCAGGTCCGTGACTTCCTGGCGGCGCACGACCCGGCCGCCGCGCCGCGGCTGGACTTCCTGCGCGCCAGGTTCGATGCCGGGCTCGCCTGGGTGCATTACCCGCCCGGCCTCGGCGGCCAGGGCCTGCCGCGGGCGCTGCAGCAGGCCGTGGACGCCGAATTCGCCGCGGCCGGCGCGCCGGGCAACAACCCGGAGCGGATC
>DATGVY010000788.1:0-3230 GCA_035299845.1 Streptosporangiaceae bacterium | reverse complement strand
GACCTTCTCGACGAACTCGGCGAGCCGGTGCTCATCCAGGGTGCGGGCCAGGTCGGCCTCGGTGATGATGCCGACCAGGCGGTGGTTGTCGATCACCGGCAGGTGCTTGACCCGGTGGTCTTCCATCTGGTGCAGCACCTCGCCCACGCCAGCGGACGCCTCCACCCAGAACAACGTTTCCTGGGCCAGGTCACCGGCCCGGACCTGGGCCGGGTCACGGCCCTCGGCCAGGCACCGCAGCACGATGCCGCGGTCGGTGAGGATGCCGTGCAGCCGGTCGTCGGCGCCGCAGATCGGCAGCGAGCCAACACCAAGATCGCGCATCTTCAGCGCGGCAGCCGCGACGCTGTCGCCCTCGCCGATGCACTCAGCTCCCCGGTGCATGATGTCTCGCGCCTGCCGGACCGCCTCCGGACGACCCGGTGCCCGCGCCTGGGGATGCGCCTGCGCGTGAGCGTCCAGGGCTGCGAACGCGCGGGCCACCGCCTCGTGGGATGCCTCCGCTGAGTGGCCGGCGTAGCGCGCCTCGCCCAGCTCCCGCACCAGCTTGCCGTGCTGCCGCCGCGCCGGCGCCTCCATGAGCCGCGCCCGGCCCTGCGCCGCGCCGTGCACGGCCTGGCCCCGGGCACGCTCGGCGGCCGCCCTGGCTTTGTCGAGGATCGCCATGACTCCTCCTCTTCTGTATGACCGCCTGCGGGTTCTTCCGTTTGCGACATTACGCCCGGCAGGTCTGGCACAGATCATCGGGCAGCCGTGGCGGGCACACCCTCGTCATGCGCACGACGACCTCGCCGGCCACGGTGCACCAGGCACGTGCTGGTCTCCGGCAGGGCTGCCGAGGTGATCGGCGGACTCAGCTCACCGCTCCCGCACCGTGACCGGCAACGCCTGACTCTGCGGGTAAGTCTCCTTCTCCGCCCGTCCACCGGCCCTGTCTCGACATGGTTCCGTTCAGCGAGCGCGCAGGTGCATCCCGGCATGCCGCCGTCATGGGAACTTCCAGCCGAACAGCCTGCCGAAGAACGCCCGTGTCGCATCCGGGTCAGGCGACGGGACCTCGGCATGCCCGCCGGATGTGCCCGTCGCTGCTGCTGCGGATTGGGAACCGTCACCGGCTGCGGCGTGGCCGGCAGGTGGATCTCTCGGCCGCTGCGGCCGGCTTTCGGTCCGCGGTCGTGCTGGTGCCGGCGAGGAGGGCCAGGACTTCGCCGACGGCGCGTTCCCGGCTGGCGGGTTCTGCCAGCGGGAGGTGCGCCTGGATCTGGTAGCGGTTGCGGCGGCCGTCTCTCTGCTTGGCCACGGAGCCGGCGTCGGCCAGGTCGGTGACGCTGCCGTAAGCGCTGCCGGGCGGTCGCTGGCGGGTTACAGCCGGTACCTGATCCGGGTACCGAAGCACGCGGACGGCTCACACATGTGAGTCATCCCTCGCCCTGGCTAGCTGGCTTACGCCCGGACGCGCTAGGCCGCGGAGAGCTCGACCGTGACGTCGAGGACGCCCCGGTCCGGCAGGCCCGATGACATGCGCCCGGCCCCGGCGAGCAGCGCCAGCGAGGCGCCATTGCCTGCCTCGACGACCGTGCGCAGCCGAGTGACCGCCGGTGGGCGCCGCTGCAGCAGCGCCGAGGCCAGTGCGGTGCCCGCGCCGCGTCCCTGCCAGTCGTCGGCGACGGTGACGGCGATGTCGGCGGTGGCCGGATCATCGGAGTACTGCAGGAGACGGGCGACCCCGACCGGCCCCTCCTCGCCATCGGGCGGCAGCACGATAAGCACGAGTGCAATGTGATGCCCCGCGTGAGCCGTTCCGGATCCCGGTCCTGTTACTGGGTGCCGGACCCGCTGCCAGCGGGCTCGGCGGCGGGCTCGGGCTCCGGCGCCGCCCGGCGCCGCAGGGTGAACCGCCGTGGCGGCAGGGTGCCCGCCGGGGGGGCGGCGTCCCTGATGCCCACCACCGAGAGGCGCCCGAGCGCCAGCGCCGCCAGGAACACGATGACCACGCCAAGCCCGGCGAAGAAGCCGATCTGCTCGACGACCCGGGTCAGGGTCCCGCCGACCGGCGTGCCCGCGGTCAGGCCGGACCCGGCCCAGGCGTGGCTGATGATGGCGCCGAGAGCGAACCACGCCCCGCTGATCGCGGCCAGCCAGGCCCCGAACATCGCCACCGGGCGGCTCGCGCTCGCCAGCGCGATCAGGCCGCCGGCCAGCGCGCCGGCTCCGGGCAGCACCTCCAGCCAGAGCCGGCCCGATGTGTAGGACCAGGCGCTGTCGGGGGTGTAGGCGTAGTGGAAGTACGGGCCGATGAAGGCGATCAGCCCGCCCCAGGCGCCGAGCAGCACCAGCAGCACGCCGCTGAGGGTCCCGCGGCTCCGGGGAATCCGCAGCATCCCGCTCATATGGGATCACTCCTTGCGCAGGCCAGGGGGTTGAGCGCCTGCGCCCGGTCCACTACCCGCCCGGCACGGCTTCATGCAAAGAGCCAGTAAAGGGACAAATTCGTTCCAGGCCGCCAGCCCGCGCGCCGGCGCTGCGGAGGACAGCCTGCCGCCGGCAGGTGTGCCCCTCCGTGACCGAGGAGAGCCATAGTGGTGCCGGCCATCGGCCGCGACATAGCCGCGGTGTCGGCGAGCTGCTGGTGGCCGCCGCCGCGAGCGTCGTCGGGACGCTGATCGCGCCGCGGCCGGTCGGCAGCTGGCTGACCCGCTGGGTGGACCGGATCGTCAGCGGCGTGTTCCGGCTGGCGACGCGTAACATCCGCGGCCTGCAAGCGCCCCGACTGGGTGCTCGCCGCGCAGGCCGCCGCCATCCTGATCGCGCAGCTGGCCGCCAGGGTGGTCCGCTTTGACCTCGGCGCCTAGGTCGCCAGCCTGCTCGCCAGCTGGCTGGTCATGCGCCCGCATCGCCGAGGGGCCGTCAGAGTTCCTGCTGCCCGGCCGGCTGCCCACGCAATGCCGCCGGTGCCGACGCCGGGTGGTCCGAGTGGCCACCAATACAGAGCCCCGCATCCCGCGGCAGATACAGGGCCGGCCGGTTCCGGGCTCGGCCACGCGCATCGGCGGGCCGGGCATTCCGCGGCGCTCTGTTTGGCAGAGCGAGGGGGGACTGGGCGAGGACCAGACTTGGGTCAGCGCTCGCTGCGCCGGCCGCGCCACCGGCCGATGGCGCCCCCGCAGTCCCACGCCAGCCTGAGCCAGAGTTGACAAGCAGGCGACATGTCTCGGGCTCCTAGCCTCGCG
>DATGVY010000787.1:0-4217 GCA_035299845.1 Streptosporangiaceae bacterium | reverse complement strand
GCGATCCGGTAGAGGTACTTGGCCCGCTCCGCGCCCGGCATCGGCCCCCAGACGCGGGAGTAGGCGTGCCGGGCGGCGGCCACGGCGCGGTCCACGTCCGCGGGGCTGGCCAGCGCGACATGAGCGAGCGTTTCCTCGGTCGCCGGGTTGATCGTCGGGAACTGCCGCCTGTCCGCGGCCGGGCCGAACTCGCCGTCCACGAACAGGCCGTACTCGCCGGCGATCGTCACGATCTCCCGCGACTCGGGCGCGGGCGCGTAGTCCCAGGCCGGGCCGGCCGACGTCGCGGCAACGTCCGTTGACTGCGACGAGGTGACCTCGCCGGCCGGCGGCGACTGACCCCGTTCGGCCCGTTTCACAGTCAAATGACTCCTCCCGACCCTTGCGAGCACGCCGCCGGCTATCGCTCGCCACTGCCTGGCCCCAGACCGCGGCTGGCCCCGGCAACTCTCAGCCTAAAGGGGCGGCCGCACGTACCGGACAGCGCCCACAGCCGGGCACTGCGGCGCCGTTCGCCCGGACATGGCAACCAGCACACTTCTGTCCCCGAAGGCGCATGACGCGCAGTCCTTAGTGCCACCCGGCAATGTCAGTGCTGGCTGCTATGCATGGCTCTATCGAGACGGCAGGTCCCGGCCCGCCGCTCAGGCCGATTCGCGAGGAGCCGTGTCATGAAGGTCTTAACCGCCACAGTCACCACTCAGGGCTACCGTGGCAACGACTTCGACTACTGCGTCGAGGGCGAACTGGTGCATGTTGGCATGGTGTGCGCCAAGGACCGCAGCGACCCGGACGGCGGTTGCGGCTGTGGTCGCGCGTTCGCCGGGCTGAACTCCCATCGCGCCACTACTACCGCCATGATCCGCGAGGTCGACTTCACCCGCGGCGACTACGTAGAGGCGCTCCGCTCCAGCCTGGCTCAGCAGGGCTGGGATGCGGCGGCCGCGCAGGATGAAGCTGACAGCCTGCTGCTTCTCGCTGATGCCCTGCCAGTGGGTGTGGTGGCCGAACGGCGGCTCAGCAAGATTGCCGTTCGAGAGCAGATTCAATCGTGACCGGCCTGCGGAGCGCGAAACGCATGACGCGCGTACGGGAAGCCGTTCGCGCCCAGCTTCTGCTGATGATTGACATCCCGGATTGACGGGCGTTCGGAGTTCACTAGTCCAGCGTGAAGTAATCGGGCCCGGCGTAATGGCCGGTGAGCTGCTTGCTGCGCTGCATCAGCAGGTCGTTGAGCAGGCTGGAGGCGCCGATCCGGAACAGCGCCGGGGTGAGCCACTCCTGCCCTGCCGTCTCCCGCACCAGCACCAGGTACCGGATCGCGTCCTTGGCCGTGCGGATCCCGCCCGCTACCTTGACCCCGACCTGGCGGCCGCTGGCGCGGGCATAGTCGCGCACGGCGGCCAGCATGACCAGCGCAACCGGCGGTGTCGCCGCCGGGCTGACCTTGCCGGTAGAAGTCTTGATGAAATCGGCGCCGGCCAGCATCGCCAGCCAGGACGCTCGGCTGACGTTGTCCAGGGTGGCGAGCTCGCCGGTTTCCAGGATCACCTTGAGGTGAGCGGATCCGCACGCCTCGCGCACCGCGCGCACTTCCTCGTATACCTGCCCGTAATGGCCAGACAGGAAGGCGCCACGGTCGATGACCATGTCCACCTCGTCCGCCCCGCTCTGCACCGCATCCCGCACGTCGGCGAGCTTGACCGCGAGCGACGCCCGGCCGGACGGGAAGGCAGTGGCTACGGACGCGATGGCCACCGGGCTGCCAGCCAGCTCGGCGCGGGCCACCGTGACCAGGTCCGGGTAGACGCAGACGGCGGCGACCGGCGGCACGGCGGGATCAGCGGGATCGGGGCGCCGGGCCTTGGCGCACATCGCGCGGACCTTGCCGGCCGTGTCAGCGCCTTCCAGCGTGGTGAGGTCGATCATCCGGATCGAGGTGTCGATGGCCCAGAGCTTGGCGTCCCGCTTGATCGACCTGGTCGCCAGGCTGGCCGCCCGCGCCTCTGTACCGACCTGGTCAACGCCCGGCAGCCCGTGCAGTACCTGCCGGAGCGCGCTGTCCGAGGTCGCGACCTCGGCCAGCCACCGGCGGTCCGCGATTGCCTGCGACGCCTGCTCGATGCCCACGCCCCGACGCTACCTGGCCGCCCGTAGCACCGCGTCGCTCGCGGCCTTCGCGACCGCGAAGCCAGGCTTGATCACCGTGTTGATGATGTGCAGCCGCTGGTCGAATGGCGCGAACGCGCTCTTCATCCCGTTGATGGTCAGCCATTCGACGTCGGACCAGCCGTAGCCGAACGCATCGGACAGGGCAGCGAACTCCGATGACAGGGTTACCTGGCTCATCAGCCGGTTGTCGGTATTGAGCGTCACCCGGAACGACAGCTGGCGCAGCAGCCCGATCGGGTGCTCGGAGATCGACGGGGCCGCGCCCGTCTGCACGTTGGACGTCGGGCACATCTCCAGCGGGATCCGGCGGTCCCGCACATAGCTGGCCAGCCTGCCGAGCGAGATGGCGCCGTCGGCCCCGACCCGGATGTCGTCGGCGATCCTGACGCCGTGGCCGAGCCGCTCGGCGCCGCACCATTGCAGCGCTTCCCAGATGGACGGGAGCCCGAACCCTTCGCCCGCGTGAATGGTGATGTGAAAGTTCTCCCTGGCCACGTACTGGAACGCGTCCAGGTGCCGGCTCGGCGGGCTGCCGGCCTCGGCTCCGGCGATGTCGAATCCGACCACGCCCTCGTCGCGGTGCCGCACCGCCAGCTCGGCGATCTCCAGTGAGCGGGCGGCGGTACGCATCGCGGTGAGCAATGCGTAGACGGTGATACCCCGTCCGGCGCTGCCGCGCCGGAAGCCCTCAAGCACCGCCTCGACCACCTGATCAAGGCTGAGCCCGCGGGTGACGTGCAGCTCCGGGGCGAATCTCACTTCGGCATACACGACGCCGTCGGCCGCGAGGTCCTCCGCGCACTCGGCCGCCACCCTGATCAGCGCATCCCTGGTCTGCATCACGCCGACGGTGTGCTGGAATGCCTCAAGGTAGAGCTCCAGGCGGCCCCGCTGCGCGGCGCCTGCCATCCAGCGGGTCACCTCGGCGACATCGCTGGATGGCAGGCCCAGGTAGCCGGTCTCACGGGCGAGGTCGACGATGGTCTCCGGCCGCAGTCCGCCATCAAGGTGATCGTGCAGCAGCACCTTGGGAACGGTGCGCAGCTGCTCGAAGGTCAGGGACACGCCCCCATTATCACCTTCCCCGCCGCGCGGGCCGGCCGGACCCGTGCCGCCGCCGGCCTGGCCCGTGCCCGGGGCGCCTGCCGCTAGCTGCCGCCGTGGGCTGCGACATGCACGGAGGCCGTTGAGCTGCCGCGGCTGATCCCGAAAGCGCCATAGGCGACCGCGATGGCCGCGGCGAGGACAACGTAGAAGCCCCAGCCGAAGTTGCCGATGTGGAAGAGGAACTTGATCACCAGCAGGCCCAGCACAGCGAGCGCGCCGTAGAGCTCGGCGGCGCTCCAGGCGATCGGGATCGAGGGAAGCTGCGCGGCGGTGAGCCGGCTGATGAAGAACTCGGCGAGCAGCGCGATCAGCACGATCAGCGCCACGATGCTGAAGAAGGAGCCTGGGCCCTTCAGCACGTTGCTGTCGAAGCTCTGCCCGCCGAAGGTCTGGCCGCCGACGGTGAAGCTGGCGATGCCGACGTGGTACCACGGGAAGGCGAACATGCCGATGAGCAGCACGATCCCGGCCACGGCGGTGACTTTCTCCGGCAGCGTAAATCGCTGGAGCGCGTTCATGGCGGACCTCTCTGTCGAGTGGGTGAGATGGCCCGATCGTCAGGCCACGGCGTTGCAGGGGCGTTTCAACGGCGTTACACCACCGGCCTGCCGCACCGCCAGGGAGGCGGGCAGATGGCGGGGCCGGACCGCGGGGCATCCGCGACGCGCATCATTTTGCTCGCTCAACGATCTCTACCGGGGCAACTTGGAGTAATCCGGGCGACTGGAGTTAGCCAGGAGGTTCCAGCTGCCCGCGCGCCTAGGCCAGACCTCAGGTGATTCGAGTGATCTGAGTGATCCGGGAGGCTGGGCAACCCGGGCGACGCCAGCCGCCAGCGCCGCCGGATCGGGACCCTGGCGGCTTAGCTCAGCGGCCACCTTGCGCTGTGCTTGGGCTCCGGATGTGCTCCAGGATGAGCGGGGCGATATCCGGCGGGC
>DATGVY010000786.1:0-2005 GCA_035299845.1 Streptosporangiaceae bacterium | reverse complement strand
CGCCGGCGAGTTCAATGGTCCGCTCGCGCAGCGACTGCGTCATCGCCACGTAGTGGTCATACACGGCAGCCAGGTGTCCTCGCTGGTCGACCCGGCGTCCCAGGCGGCGGCGTAGCAGCTCGGCGATGTTGCCGGCCGCGTTGCCATTGGTCGGATCGGCCAGCAGCGCGTCTGAGTAAGCAGAGTAGGCCTCGGCCCAGCGACCCGATTCATCCAGGACATTCCCGAGGTTGCACAACGCGCGCCCGCGGACCCCCGCTGGCGTGAGCGGATCGCTGCCGACGCGCCGATATAGCATGCGTACTTCTCGCAGGCCGTCCAGGTGTTCGAGCCTGTAGGCGGGGCTGGAAGAAGGAACTCGCGGCTGGCGGCCGGCCGCCTCCTCGATTCCGAACATCTCGGCCAGCCCGTTGGCCCGGTTGTATGCCGCCTGCAGAATCAGGACGGCTGGCGATCCATCGTCGTCGAGCAGCCTCGTAGCCCACTCGACGCCACTCTTCACGTCGTCGGCACTGCCCGCGTCGGAGGCGAGATTGATCATTACAGACGACAAGGTGAACAGCAGCGACCGGCGCTCGGAGCCATTCAGGCCCGCGGATGAGGCTTCCGTCTCCAGTGCCCGCAGGTCGGCGAGCGCTACTGCGCGCTGCGCGGGTTCGGTGACCCCGTTGAGGTCAACCGCCCGGCGCTGGTAAATCTCAAACGTTCCCATGCCACCTCGTTGACGTGCTCCGGGCTTCCGTCAGTGGATATCTGTCCCGTCACGGGTTCCGCCCGCCCGGCGTCCCGGCCTTCGAGCGACCCGTCAACGGCGGCGCCCAGCGGCCGTGCCCCGCTGCTGATTACGGGTACGCGGGCTGGCCTGCCAAGGATGAACCCGTCCTGCGCGTCCGGGGTGAATGCCGGATGCGACGCCAGTACTGCGCGGACGCCTTCGGCAGTGGCAGTCGTGCCGCTGGCGGCGAGCACGGCAGACAGCTCCGCGGGGGTCATGGCCGTTGCCCGGCGGGCCAGGTGCCGGGCACAGCGTTCCTCCAGGGACGCTGACCCATGCCCTTGGACGACGGTGAGCGCGGCACGCGCCTGGTTACGCCGAGCGTCGGCCGCGGCAATCCGCTCGGCAACCGGCCGGGCCGCGGACGCTATCCGCCCGCCGGCAGCGCGCAGGTGCTCGCCCGTGATCCAGCCGCGCCGGTGACAGTACCAGGCCGCCAGCCCGGCGATGACTGCAGTCGTGATCGCGGCCTTCGGATTCCGTACCGCGGCGTTCTTGGCGGCTCCGATCACCCCGAACAGCAGCCGGGCGCCGACCTCTGCGGCGTGGGCAGCGTCTTCGAGGGCCGCGTCATACCCGGCAGCCACCAGCATGCGGGCGGCCTCCTCGGTCCACCGGTCGGCGGGAAGCGCCAGGCCGAACCGGTTGAACACGCTGTCCTTGCTGATGATGACCGCGGGCGCGAGAAACGCCGCGACCGCCGCCGTGCCCAGGTCATCCGGGTCGCCGCGGGCGGCGCGGGGCAGCTCGGGATCGCAGCGGCGGATCGCCGCGATGGCGGGGTTAAGGTAGTCACCCATCTGCAGCGGCACCACCCGGATCCGCGTCACGATCCGGCTAAGCGCGCGCTCGGCGTCCGCGAGCGGGATGCCCATGTCCGCAGCCACCTTCTGCAGCGCTTCCGGCAGCTCCGCTTCCACGTCCTCGCCGATGAAGACGTTCGACCGCCCGGTGCCGGCCAGGGATACCAGGACCGACGCCGTGTCACTGCGCGCGACATGGCAGGCCGACGATGCGACGGCGCAGGCATCGGTAACGGCAACCAGCGCCACCTGGGACAACGCCACCCATGACGGGCGCGGCCCGGCCTGGTCATACGCCGCCCCTGCCGGGAGCCAGCCAGGACCGGATGCCATAGTTGAAATTATCACCCCGCCCGCAGGGCAGGCCGACTAGTTAAGCAGCCCCTGCCCACCGCTGGTTCCCCGGGATGACGGTCGATCCGCCGTC
>DATGVY010000785.1:0-8074 GCA_035299845.1 Streptosporangiaceae bacterium | reverse complement strand
ATCACGCTCACTTCGTCGCCCCTGGCAAGGAACGCGTCAGTCAGATGTGAACCGATGAAGCCGGCACCGCCGGTAACTAGTACGCGCATGGCAGCCGAGTTTATGTGTCCAGGTAATGACGCACTCTGCCGCCCCCTCAGCTTGTCGTATGAAATACATTTCCTGGCCCGTCCAGGTCGAAGATCCGGCCAGAGGCGGCCAGGGAGACCGGCCCGCCGAATGCGCTGGCGGCCTCCGCCAGCGTGCTGGCCCGGTCGTTCCACGCGACGAGGTGAGTGAGTACGAGCTCTCCGACGGCGGCCCTGGCCGCATGTTGGCCCGCCTGCCTGCCGGTGAGGTGCAAGTCCGGCGGGTTCGGCGAATGCGGCGGGCCCGCCAGAGGGCCCGGCCGGCCCGGTGAGCCCGGCCGGCCCGGTGAGCCCGGCCAGCCTGGTGGGCTCGGTGCCACGTCAGCGAAGGACGCCTCGCAGAGCAAGAGGTCAGCGCCACGGGCCAGCCGGACAAGCGCCGCTGACTCCCCGGTGTCGGCGGAGTAGGCCAGCGCCCGGCCGCCTTGCTCAAGCCGGAAGGCAAACGTCTCGACCGGATGGTTCATATGATCCACCGTGATCTCGAACGGGCCGATCCGGCTGGCGCCCGGCGTCAGCGTCTCGAAGGCAAAGGCCGGCGACATCTCCCTGGCGATGCTGCGGCCCTGCGCGCCGGCCAGCCGCTCGGCGGTGCCGGCCGGGCCGTACACCGGGATCATGGGCTTCGGGCCGTCCGGGGCGTACGTCCGCGCCACCCAGTAGGACGCCATGTCCAGGCAATGATCGCCATGCAGGTGGCTGAGGCAGATCGCGTCGATGTCGAACAGGCCGATGTGCCGCTGCAGCACGCCGAGTGCGCCGTTGCCGAGGTCAAGAAGCATCCGGAAGCCATCAGCCTCGACCAGGTAGGAGGAGGCTGGGCTGTCGGGCCCGGGGAAGCTGCCAGCGCATCCGATGACGGTCAGCCGCATGGTCCTCCATGCTAGGGGCACCTGGTCGGCCAGCTCCGGTGGCCCGGTTGCCACGGCAAGAGTCGTCCCCCGGACATCTACCAATGTGGCCGGGAACGCGACATTATCCATCCAAGGCGCCCAGGCTCCGATCAGCGGGAACGGGCACGGCCACCTTTTTGCGGAGCTGCGATGGCGGATCAGATTATCGGCGAGCCCGGCACGCTCTCCCGTGCACTTGCCGAACCCACCGTGCACGTACGCCACCGCTGGATCACAGGCCTCAGCCTCGCCAGCCTCGGCATGTGGATGGCCTCGCTCACACCGCTGCAGGTGCTTATCCCGATCCAGCTGCAGGACATCACCCCGCGGCACAAGATCGTCGCCCTCGCAGTGGTGTCAGGGCTCGGCGCCATCGCTTCCGGCCTGGCGACGCCGCTGGCCGGCGCCCTCTCTGACCGCACGACGCATCGATTCCCGCTCGGCTGGCTGCGCGGCAGACGGCATCGCTGGACGCTCAGCATGGCGCTGCTTGCGGCGGTCTCGCTGGCCGTGCTGGCCCGGCAGGCGAGCGTGGCCGGCGTGGCAGTCCTGTGGATCCTCTTCTGCGCCTTCCAGAACGGCGAATACGCCAGCCTGAGCGCCGCTATTCCCGATCACGTCCCGGTCCGGCAGCGCGCAACGGTTGCGGGCTGGGTCGGGATGCCGCAGGCGCTTGGCCTGGTGATCGGAACTGTCCTGGTCGTCGATGTCTTTACGAAGCTGATCTCCGGCTACGACACGCTCGCGGTGCTCCTGGCGGTACTGACCTTGCCATTCGTGCTGCTGACCCCTGATCACGCGCTGGAGGTCAAGGACCGGCCGACCTTCTCCTGGCGGCAGCTCGCAAGGTCCTACTGGCTGAGCCCGCGTCGGTATCCAGACTTCGCCTGGGCCTGGGTCACGCGTTTCCTCGCCTCGCTGGCCATCGCCATGGGGACCCTGTACCTGCTGTACTTCCTCCGTGATCAGGTGCATTACTCCAGGCTGTTTCCCGGGAAGACGGCTAAGGACGGGCTGCTGATCCTGATCGTGATCTATACCGTCTGCGTGGTCATCACGGCCGTCGTCGGCGGGATCATCTCCGACCGGATCGGCAAGCGGAAGATGATCGTCACCATCTCCGGCGCCATGATGGGCGTAGCCGCACTGCTGCTGACTTTCGTGGAGACCTGGCAGGCGGCGCTCGGCGCGGCCGTCTTGTTCGGCGCGGGCTTCGGCGCCTACCTCGCGGTTGATCAGGCCCTCATTACCCAGGTGCTGCCCGCCGCCAGGGACCGGGCCAAGGACCTCGGCATCATTAACATCGCCATCGTGTGCCCGTCCGCGATCGGCGCTCTGCTCGCGGCGCCGCTCGTCTCGCTCGGTGGCTATCCGACGCTATTCGCCGCGACGGCCGTCGTGGCAGCAGCGGGTTCCGTCTTCGTATGGAAGATCAAGAGTGTCCCCTGAACAAGGCCGGGCTCGGCACGGCTCGCAGGGCGGGTAGCGGGTAGCCGCTGTCGGCCAACTACCTGCCGTTACCGGCCGCGCCCCACACGGGCGATCTGGCGACTCTGCGCAACCAGCCGCCCGGCCGCGTCCCAGACTTCGGCCTCCTCGTCGAACCAGCCGCCGCTGACGTGCCGGCAGCGGGTCGCGACCTTGAGTACCCCGGGCACCGGCACCGCGCGCATATGCCAGGTCAGCTCGACCGTCGGCGCCCAGCCCGACGCGCCGAGGCCGAACACCACCGGGGGCATCCCGTCCACCGCCAGCGCGAGAAGGTAAGCGTCCGGGTCCCTGTGCTCGCGCAGCCGGAAGTACCCACGCATCTCTGGGATCCCGGCGGGCTTGCCGTGCCGCCACCCTGTCGTTGCCGGATCGAGGCGCATCTCGACCTGCCCGGCATACCCGGTGATCCCGTCCGGCCCGACCGCCCCCGGCCACGGCCCGAGGTCGACGCACTCCTCGATCGGCGGCAGGACAGGCGGCGCGCCTGTCCAGGTCAGGCTGGCGCCCCGGCCGCTGGCGTCGGCATCTGCGCTGGCACCGGCGCTGATCTCGGCATCTGCGCTGGCACAGGCGCTGGCGCCGGCATCTGCGCTGGCACCAGCGCTGACACCGGCGCTGACCTCGGCATCTGCGCTGGCACTGGCGCTGGCACCGGCATCGGGGACGGTCCCGGTGGTGACGGTCAGCTCCAGTGCCGACTTCCCGTCCTGGACCAGGCTGGCCCGGGCCGTCGCCGCGGTCTTGCCCGCCTTCAGCCAGGTCACCTCGACGTGGGCCGGTGCCAGCTGCGGGACGCGGAGAAAGTGCGCGCTAGTCGCCACCGGGTGCGGATGCGGCGACAAGTCGAGCACGCAGCGCAGGACAGTGGCCATCAGCACGCCGCCATTGACCCGTGGGCGGCGTCTGGCCGCCGGGCGGGACCAGGGCGAACCGCTCGTCGGCGCGGACCTCATAGTGCCCATCGCCGGTCCGCCGGACGGCGGTGGCCTCATCGAAGATCGTCATGGCCCGCCCTGCTCGCCGGAGCGACCAGCCCTGCGGGCGGCACGCCCGCTAGCGGCGGCACGCCCGCCAGCGGGATCACACCCGCGACCAGCGGCGGCGTCACGCCCACAGCTGGCCCTCCAGCCGGGCCTCGGCCTCCTCAAGCGTTCCCGCGTAGGCGCCGGTGGACAGGTACTTCCAGCCCCCGTCGGCGACAACCAGCGCGATGTCGGCCCGCTCCCCCGCTGCCTGCGCCTTCGCGGCCATGGCAAGTGCCACGTGCAGCACGCAGCCGGACGAGATACCGGCGAAGATCCCCTCGCGGTCGAGCAGTTCGCGGGTGCGCCGCAGGGCGTCGGACGAGGACACCGAGACCCTGGACGTCAGCACCGACTCGTCATAGAGCTCGGGAACGAAGCCCTCGTCCATGTTGCGCAGCCCGTAGACCAGTTCACCGTACCGAGGCTCGGCGGCGATGATCTGCACGCCAGGCACCCGTTCCCGCAGGAAGCGCCCGGTCCCGACGATCGTCCCTGACGTGCCGAGGCCGGCCACGAAATGCGTGATCCCTGGCAGGTCGGCGAGCAGCTCCGGCCCGGTGGTCTCGTAGTGCGCGCGGGTGTTCGCCTCGTTGCCGTACTGGTACAGCATCACCCAGTCCGGGTTCTCGGCGGCGAGCCGCCTGGCCACCCTGACGGCCTCGTTGGACCCGCCGGCGGCCGGCGAGGAGATGATCGCCGCGCCGTACATTTCGAGCAGCTGCCTGCGCTCCGCGGATGTGTTCTCCGGCATCACGCAGATCAGGCTGTAGCCGCGCAGCCGGGCGACCATGGCCAGCGAGATCCCGGTGTTACCCGACGTCGGCTCCAGGATGGTAGCTCCGGCCTCGAGCCGCCCGTCCTTCTCCGCCGCCTCGATCATGAAGAGCGCCACCCGGTCCTTTACCGATCCGGTCGGGTTCCGTTCTTCGAGCTTGGCCCACAGCCTCACCTGCGGGCCGGGCGACAGCCCGGGCAGGCCGACCAGCGGCGTACGGCCGACCGAGTCGAGCAGCGAGTCGTAGCGCATCAGGCTCCGCCGCCTGCGCCTCAGCGCGCCCCGCCGGCCACGGCAGGCAGCACGGTGACCGTGTCGCCGTCCTTCACCGGGGCGCTCAGCCCGCCGAGGAAGCGCACGTCCTCGTCATTCAGGTAGACATTCACGAAGCGCCGCAGCCCGCCGTCATCGAGCAGCCGGTCCTGCAGTCCGCCGTGGCGTGACTCCAGGTCAGCAAGCAGCTCGGCCAGGGTGCCGCCGGAACCCTCGACGGACTTGGCGCCGCCGGTGTAGCTGCGCAGGATCGTCGGGATGCGGACCTCGATGGCCATCAGTAACGCTCCATAGTGTGCTGTCGCCGCCAGCTGCTTCCTTGCGTGCCAACCGGGACCGCGCCGGGATCATTCCGCTCCGGCTTCCGGCACGGCGTCCGCATCCGCCACGACCCGTATCTCCTCCTCGGTCACCGCCCCGTCGGCAATGCGGAACGAGCGGAAATCGGCCTCGCCGGGCTCACGGGTAGATACCAGTACGTAGTGCGCGCCTGGCTCGCTCGCATAAGTGATGTCGGTACGGGACGGATACGCCTCGGTGGCCGTGTGCGAGTGGTATATGACGACCGGCTCCTCGTCCCGCTCGTCCATTTCCCGCCACACGCTCAGCTGCTCCATCGAGTCGAACCGGTAGAAGGTAGGCGACCGCTCGGCATTGACCATCGCAATGAACCGCACCGGCCGGTCGCTCCCGGCCGGCCCGGCGATCACCCCGCATGCCTCGTCCGGGTGGTCCGCCCACGCGTGCGCCAGGATCTTCGCGCGCAGCGCCTGGCTGATCGTCAGCATGGATGCGAGGGTAGCCCGGCCCGGCCGCGGTCACGACAATGCGTGCACCAGGCTGTCCTGAAGGAATGCCAGCCAGTGGTAAACCCACACATAGGCCGAACGGGGATCATCGCGGCGAATCTCCCTGCTTTGCTCATCGAAGTCGTCGGTAACCCCAAGACGTACCCCGAGGGCGAGCCTGACATCGTTCAGCGCGCGCAGCCACGCCTGCGCGTCGGCCTCCGACAGCCGGACACGCCCGCCCCTGGCCGGCAGGGTGTCCAGCACGGTCCTGGCCGCCGCGACCTTGCCGTCGCGCAGGCTCTGCTCGGTGTACCTGCGGAACTCGCCCGCGGCCTCGGGGTCCTCCCGGTAGCCATCGGGCAGCAGCCTGGCCAGCACGGGATCGTCCGGCAGGGCCACGGCGTCACTCAGCCCGAACTCGAACGCGATGTCATCAGGCTCGCGGGCGGGCTGGTCACCGCCGACAAGCACCGCGATCTGGCCGACCAGGTCACGGACGATTCTCGCCTGCGACGCCGCGAACCGTGCGGTCACGCCGCCCGGGGTAGCGCGAAACCCTGCCACCAGCGCCTCCGCAAACGCAGCTTCGTCCCCGCCGGCGGATAGGTCAGCACCGCCGGCGTCACGGGACTCGCCATCCTGGCCGGTCACGAGTCGTGGCTCACCGTTGCCCACAGGCCGTAGCCATGCAAGGTCTCGGCGTCCCGCTCCATCGCCTCACGGGCACCAGCGGAGACAACCGCCTTTCCCTTGTGGTGGACGTCCAGCATCAGCCTTTCCGCCTTCGGCTTCGGGTAGCCGAACACAGTCTGGAACACGTAGGTCACGTAATTCATGAGGTTGACCGGGTCATTCCACACAATCGTGACCCAGGGCATGTCCGGAACCGCCTTCTCGCCGGTCTCCGGCCGCTCAACCTCCGCGGGCGCCACGCTCACGACAGTTCACCTCCCTGCCCCAGCCTCCCAGTCTTGCAGGACGTGCGCAGCCAGGTCACGCCCGGTCCGTAGGCTTCCCTCGTGAGCGCAGATGATCTGGCTGACCGGAACGCGCCAGCCGCCAGCCGTCCGGCGTCGGACACCCCGCGCGCCCCGGCAGCCCCGGAAGTTACCGGAGCCGAGCGTACGGGGCTGCTCACCGACCACTATGAGCTGACCATGCTGCGGGCGGCATTGCACAGCGGCGCCGCGCAGCGGCGGGCGGTCTTCGAGGTCTTCGCCCGGCACCTGCCCAACGGCAGGCGCTACGGCGTGGTCGCCGGGACCGGCCGGCTGCTTGACGCGCTCGAGCGGTTCAGGTTCGGGCCGGACGAGATCGGCTTCCTGCACGACACCGGTATCGCCGATGAGGTCACGCTGCGGTACCTGGAGTCGTACCGGTTCGGCGGCGACATCTGGGGATACCCGGAGGGCGAGTGCTTCTTCCCCGGTTCGCCGATCCTTGTCGTGGAGGGAACTTTCGCCGAGGCCTGCATGCTCGAGACGCTGGTGCTGTCCGTGCTCAACCACGACTGCGCGATCGCCTCGGCGGCATCCCGGATGGTCACCGCCGCGGACGGCAGGCCCCTGATTGAGATGGGCTCCCGCCGCACCCACGAGGTCGCTGCCGTGGCCAGCGCCAGGGCGGCCTACATCAGCGGCTTCGCCACCACATCCAACCTGCGGGCCGGCCAGGCCTACGGCGTGCCCACCAGCGGCACGAGCGCGCATTCATTCACGCTGGTCCACGACAGCGAGCGGCAGGCGTTTGCCGCCCAGGTCGAGGCGCTCGGCACCGGCACGACGCTGCTGGTCGACACCTATGACGTGGCCGAGGCGGTCCGCGCCGCCGTGGCGGTGGCCGGGCCCGGCCTCGGCGCCGTCCGGATCGACAGCGGCGACCTCCCTGTCGTTGCCCGCAAGGTGCGGTCGCTGCTGGACTCGCTCGGCGCGGAGCGGACCAGGATCGTGCTGACCGGCGACCTGGACGAGTACTCGATCGCGGCCCTTGCCGCTACCCCGGTGGACGGCTACGGGGTGGGAACATCGCTGGTCACCGGCTCCGGGGTACCGACAGCGGCGCTGGTCTACAAGCTGGTCGCGCGCGCCGGTGGTGGTGGTGGTGGTGGTGGTGCTGCTGGCGCCCGCGGCGCTGGCGGCCGTAGCGACGGCGATGACGGCACGGGGGCGCTGCGCCCGGTGGCGAAGCGCTCGGTCGGAAAGCCGGGACGCGGCGGGCGCAAGTGGGCGGCACGGGGTTGCGACGGCGGGGTTGCCGTGGCCGAGCGAGTCACCGACCGGCCGCCCGGGCCAGGTGACGGTCGCGCACTGCTTCGCCAGCTGGTGCGCGGCGGCACCATCGTGGGCAGGGAGCCGCTGGAAGCAGCCAGGTCCCGGCACCGGGCGGCGCTAGCGGAGTTGCCCGCGCATGCGCTGCGTCTATCCCGGGGCTACCCGGCCATCCCGACGATCTTCGAGCCGGACCGGGACTGACGCTCCGTTCCGGGCGCCGCCGCCTGCGCCGCTGCCGGCCCCGGCAGAGCCACGATGTCCATGATCCCGGGGATTTCTCAGTCACTGTGACTGAGAAATCCCCGGGATCATGAAATGCGCTGGCCCGGGCGCTGGCCCGGCGCTGGCCCCGAGCTGGCCCGGCGCTGGCCCCGAGCTGGCCCGGCGCTGGCCCCGAGCTGGCCCGGCGCTGGCCCCGAGCTGGCCCG
>DATGVY010000784.1:0-11744 GCA_035299845.1 Streptosporangiaceae bacterium | reverse complement strand
TGCTCTCGAACGAGGCCTGGCTCCATCCGCCGACGATGATCCCGGCAGCTGCCAGGCCGGTCGCCGACCCGAGCAGCAGCTGACCGACCCGCGATCGGCTGGGCGGCGGCCGGCCTGCCAGGCCCGGCCCGGCGGAGCCTGGCTGGCCGGCGCGGGACTCAGCGGCCACGGACTCACCGGTCCCGGAAGCCTCGGCACCTGCCCGCTGGGCGCGCCCCAGGATCGCGGCCATGGCCCGTGCCGCGGGCAGCGCGACCGACAGGGCGAGGAACGGCGCCAGGAAGCCGGAGAAATGGTAATGGAACTGCGCTGGCCACAGGAATATGCCCACCACGGCGGCGGCCGACGCGAAGGCGAACCATTCGATCGCGGGCGGCAGCCGCGAGGTGAGCAGCAGCGCGACGGCGCATGCCACGATCACGAACACGACAATGAGCGCGAGAGCGCCGAACACCAGGAGATGGCTGGCATGCAGCTGGTTGGCGAACCCGCTCATCTGCCGCAGCCGGTACCACAGCGGCATCCTGGCGGCGTTCACCCGCCCGCCCACCTGGGCGGTGATCACGCTGTCATAGAAGTTACGCGGGGAGAGCGCAGCGAACGGCAGCACCGGGATCGCGAAGCCCGCCGCCACTCCGCCTAGGTAGAGCGCCGTCCGCCGCAGTTGCCGGATGCTCAGCACGGCGATGACGAGCACCGGGACGATGGCCCACGCCTCGATGACGCCGGCGAAGCCGAATGCGGCGCCGCCAAGCAGCAGCCGCCGGCCACTGCCGGTGATCTCGTCGCCGTCGAACACCGCCACCGCCCCGGCCAGGCAGAACAGCACCAGCCACGGCTCGACCAGCAGCGTGTGAGCGGAGGCAACGCTGTCCGGGTAGACCGCCACGACCCCGCAGGCCACCAGCGCGGCGAGGACGCCGCGGTGACGCACGAGCAGGCCGGCCAGCATCACTCCGGCGGCGCCTGCCAGCATGGTGAGAACCCGCGCTACCGCAAGTCCGGCGTCGGTCCCTGTCACTTTCGCGAGCAGGGCCACCGGCGCCATCAGCAGGGTGATCCCCGGCGGCTGAACGAACACGAAGTCGCGGTAGGGCAGCACTCCGTGCACCAGGCGCACGGCGCTGCCGAAATACGACCCGTCGTCGTACTCCGTCACGCCCAGCAGGTAGCCGGGCCTGGTCAGGTAGAACAGCCGCAGACCCAGGGCGAGGGCGGTCACGGCGGCGATGGCCAGGTTCACCGGAGTCAGCCGCGAGGCCTGCTCCGTGCCAGGCCGGTCGGCCTGCTCCGCGCCCTTGGGGGTGGCTGACGCCGTCATGTGCGTTCCGCTCACGGGTGGCAACTCTAGGCCAGGCCTGACCTAGGCCAGGTCGAATTCGCCGTCTTTGACCCCGGCGACGAAGGCCTGCCATTCGTCCGGGGTGAAGACCAGCTTCGGGCCGTCCGGGTCCCTGGCGTTGCGAACCGTGATGACGTGGTCGCTGCCCTCCTTGGATCCTGGCTCCGTCGCGACCTCGACGCCGTCGCCCTCGCCGTCAGCGGCGCTGAGGCTGCTCGCGCCCTGCGGGGCGCCGGTTATGTCCATGAGCGTCAGTCAACTCTCTGGTCCGTGGTCTCCTGCGGCGCGATTGCCGGCGCCATCCGATCGGAGCGTACCGAAGGAATCGCCGGCCGCCGCGCGGCTCCGCTCGGCTCCGCGCACTATCTCAGTGTCGCCGCGTTCACCTGATTGGACAGACTCCGCAACCCGCCCGATATGGCGTTGTACGGGTCTGACCGCTCGATGTGGCGTTGTACGGGTTGCGCCGAGGGGTCGGGCATTCCGGCGGGATGCTTGCTGCATTATCTCAGTGCGCCGCCGCGAGCTGCACGATCTTGACGATGACCAGCGCGACGGCACCGACGAGGTAGCACCGGAGGCTGAACATGCCGACCCTGCGCGCCGGGGACCAGGCCGGCCGGCGCAGCAGCGCCAGCGGCGGCATCCGCCAGTTGAGCCGCTCGGCGGCCAGCACCGGGCCCGCCGGATGGCCGGCTTGCGGGCCGGCCGGCCGCCGCCTGGCCGAGAGCAGCCGCGTCAGCAGCCAGCCCGCGGCGAGGCCAAGCCCGATCACCGCCCCGCCAGTCAGCATGGCGGCGAGCTGCCTGCCGCTCAGATGCGGGAACAGGGTCGCCGTGGTGAGTGTCAGGGACAGCAGTACCAGGACGCCGGCAATGACCCCGGCGACCCCGTTCAGCCAGGGCTTGTTCACCCATGGCCCGAGTATCTCCTTGTCGTTGCAGAGCAGGATCAAGATGACGGTGGATGCGGGCAGCAGGACGCCGGCCAGCGCCTGCACTCCCTCGATGATCAGGCCGAGCGGCGCGCCCGGGATCAGCACCACGGTCCCGGCCGCGGCGAGGAAGAACGCGTAGAAGCTGTAGAACAGCGGCGCTTCCTTCACGCTGCGGTGCAGCGAGTGCCGGGATCCGACGACGTCGCCGAGCGCATACGAGGTAGCCAGGGTGACCGCCGCGGCGCCGATCAGCGAGGCATCAAGCAACAGCAGCGCGAACAGGCCACCCGCGTGCTGGCCGACCGTGTGCCCGAGGCCGGCCGCCACCGCACCGGCGTCGGTGAAGTGACCGTGCAGCGCGGTGCCGGCGAAGCCGAACGCGGTGACCGAGATGAGTGCCGCCGCGCCGATCACCACGGCGAACGAGCCGATCACCGTGTCGGCGCGCTCGTAGGAGATCCACCGCGGGGTGATCCGCTTGTCCACCACGATGGACTGCTGGAAGTACAGCTGCCACGGCGCGACCGTGGTGCCGACGATGGCGATGACCAGCAGCAGCACGCCAGCGTTCAGCCCGCCGGGCAGCCCGGGGAGTACCAGGCCGCGGACAACCTGGGCCGCCTTGACGTGCGCGCTGAGGACCAGCGGGATGACTACCACGTTGACCGCGATCAGCACGTACATCCAGCGCTCCCAGCGCCGGTAGCTGCCGGTGATGGTGAACCCCACCAGCAATGCGGCAGCAGCGATGACGCTGATCCACCGCGGCACGCCGAAGTAGCTGCCCGCCAGCGCGACGCCGATGAATTCGGTGACGATGGTCAGCCCGTTGACGAGCATGAGGTTGCCGACCGAGAACCCGGCCCAGGACCGGCCGAACCGCTCCAGGATGAGCCTGGCATGGCCGACTCCGGTGACCGCGCCGAGCCTGGCGACCATCTCCTGATTGACAACCAGCACGGGGATCAGCAGCACGAGGACCCACAGCAGGCGGGTGCCGTAGTTCTGCCCGGCCTGGGCGTACGTGGAGACGCCGCCCGCGTCGTTGTCGCCGAACATCACGATCAGGCCGGGGCCCATGATCGCGAGCAGGCAGCGCAGCCGCCGGGACCAGCTGGCCGGCTGGTCCTCGGCACCGGCCCGGACGGTGCCGAAGGTGCCCTTGATGTCGCCGAGGTGCGCCGGGGGAGCGGCTGTCCCCGCCGCGGCGCTGCCGGTGGCGATGCCGGCGCTAATGCCGGCGGGCGCCGTGCCGGTGACGATGCCGGGGGGCGCCGTGGCCGTGGCCGTGGCCGTGGCTACGGTGGCACCGCCCGGGCCGGCCCCGGCAGTGCCGGTAGCGGCGGATCCGGCGAAGGCGGGCAGCAGGACGCGCCGGTGCAGCCTGGTGGCGGTGGCCAGGCGCGCCCATCGCACCGGGGAAAGCTGGATTCGTGGCATGACAGGTCTCCCGATCTGCCCACTGGGGGCTTCGGGCACAGACCCGGCACCGCTGGCCGAAGCAGGCCGCCAGCCACGGCTGGCACGCACGGTTGGCATGCACTGCCAGGCAGGCGACCAAGGTGCCGAACGGATGTCTCGCTGGACTCAGCTACCGCCGCTCCGTGCTCTCAGGCGCTCAGTGCTCTCAGGCACTCAGTGCTCTCAGGCAGCAGGGCACGGCGGGCAGCAATCAGCCCGGCGATCCGGGAGCTTCCGGGCTGTCCGGGCCGGCGCGGGCCCCGGGCATCCCTGCGCCGGCACGTTGCGGTCAGCGCTGCGAGGTCTGCGCGGATTCGTGAGGATCGCTCGAACTGCTGCTGGTACTTTCACCTGGCATTGACCCTCACCTCCTCCGCTCGGGGCTGACCCAGCCGCCCTGGCCCGGAGATCGCGGACGGGCGCGGCTCCCAGGCTAGCCGAGCGCACGCAATTGCGGCAACGCTGGTGCCGGACGCCGCCTGACATGGGGCCGGGGGCCGACGTGGGCGGACGGTCAACGTGGGGCCGGCGGGCCGCACCGGCAGGCCGGCGGGCCGCACCGGGCAGGCCGGGGGACCGCCACTGGGCGGGCCGGATACCGCCGGCCGGGCGCTGTCAGCGCGGGTCAGGCGCTGCCGAGCCGGACCGCCGCAACCACCAGGAGCACCACGGATACCACCAGGTAGGCCCGCAGCAGCAGCACGCTGACCTTGGTCCCCGGTGACCAGGCCACCGGCTTGAGCAGGGCGAGTGGCGGCATCCGCCAGCTGTTGCGTTCCGCGCGGGACATCCCGGCCCCGGGGGCAATGCGCGGTCCCTGGCGGGCGCGCACGATCCGCAGCCTGATGGCGGCGGCGATCAGGCCTGCAGCCAGGACGGCAGCGAGCCAGATGACGGTGGCCGCCGGGTTGAGGCGGGTGAACAGCGTCGTGGCGACCAGGGTGCCCGACAGCATCACCAGAACGCTCACGATGACGCTGGCCAGCACGTTCAGCCAGAACGGATTGACCCAGGGCCCGAGCACCTCGGGGTCGTTGCAGAGCAGCAGCAAGAAGACGCTCGCACTCGGCAGCAGGACTCCGGCCAGCGCCTGCACGCCGACCGTGATGAGCCCGAGCGGGGCATCCGGGATGAGGACGACGCCCGCTGCCAGCAGCACGAGGGCCGCGTAGCTGGCGTAGAAGGACTTGGCGTCGCGGAAGCTGCGGTGCAGCGAGTGCTTGATGTTGAACACGTCACCGAAGGCATAGCTGGTGGAGAGGGTCACCGCGGATGCGCCGATGATGCTGGCGTCAAGTAGCACAATCGCGAAGGCCGCTCCGAGCACCCTGCTGTGGTGGCCGAGCGCATGGGCGACCCCGAGGGCGTCGGTGAAGCGGCCGGCCACCCCGGTGCCGCGGGCCGCGTAGACGGCCACGATAAGGACCGCGGCGGCGCCGCCGACGACCACGAGCGAGCCGAGTACGGTGTCGGCGCGCTCGTAGCGGATGAACCGCGGCGTGATCCGCTTGTCGATGACGTTTGACTGCTGGAAGAACAGCTGCCAGGGCGCGACCGTCGTCCCGACGATCGCGATGACCAGCAGCACCGCCTTCGAGCTGATGCCGCCCTGGATCCCAGGTATAAGGAAGTGGCTCGCGATCTGGCCGTAGTACGGGTGCGAGGCCAGGGCGAGCGGGATGAGCAGCAGGCTCGCGGCGATGAAGGCGAACATGGCGCGCTCCCAGCGCCGGAAGCTGCCGCTCAGGGTGATGCCCACCAGGACCGCTGCGGCGATCGGCACCGCGATGTAGGGAGTGACTCCGAAGTAGGCGAGCGCGAGTGAGACGCCGATGAACTCGGTGACGATGGTCAGGAAGTTCAGCAGGAACAGGTCCCCCACGCTGAACCAGCCCCAGAACTTGCCGAATCGCTCGTTGATCAGCCTGGCATGGCCGACGCCGGTGACCGCGCCGAGCCTGACCACCATCTCCTGGTTAACGATGAGCACGGGAATCAGCAGCAGCAGCACCCAGAGCAGGCTGTAACCGTAGTTCTGGCCCGCCTGCGCGTAGGTGGCCACGCCGCCCGCGTCGTTGTCCCCGACCATCACGATGAGGCCGGGTCCGACGATGGCGAGGAACGTGACCAGCCGCCGCCGCAGGTTGGAGCGGTGCTGGTCGTCGAGCCTGATCCGGCCGAATGCGCCCTCGATGTCACCGAGATGCGCCTCGTCGAGGACGGCGCTCGGCTGGGCCAGGGTCATTTCCGGCCGGGCGATGCCCGGCAGCGGCACTGAGCCGGCCAACGGCGATCTCGGTGCGACGGGCGGCGAGCCCCGGGCGGCTGGCGGCGAGCCCCGGGCGGATCGCGGCGAACCGGGTGCGGCTGGCGGCGATCCCGGCGCGACTGGCGGCGAGCCCCGGGCGGATGGCGGCGAGCCGGGTGCGGACCTCGCTGCGGGCGACGGCGAATCCGGTGCCGCCCGCCTGATGGCCACCGGGGTCTGGGGCCCGGCGGACTGCCCATCCGGAGTCTGCTGCCCCGGGCCCGGCACGTCCGGGACCTGCTGCTCGGTGCGCTGGTGCTCGGTGCGCTGGTGCTCGGCGTCCTGGTGCCCGGCGCCCTCGTGCTCGGCGTCCTGGTGCCCGGCGTCCTGGTGCCCGGCGTCCTGGTGCCCGGCGTCCTGGTGCCCGGTGCCCTCGTGCAGCGGAACCGGGCGCTCAGGAACATCGCTCACGTCGGCTCACCGCGGTGCGCATCGGGCGGCTGCGCGGCCTCCCGCCGCCGCCAGTCCTCAGGCAGGGTGACCTCAAGAACGTCGTCCACCGTGATCACGCCGATCATCTTGCGACGGTCGTCCACGACCGGGATCGTGATCAGGTTGTAGTCACTCATCAGGACGGCGACGTCGACCACGTCGGTGTCCGCGCCGACCCGGACGGGGTCATCGTCGTAGACGTCGCTGAGCCTGGCCGCCGGGTCCGACTGCACGATCGTGACGAGCCTGGCGACTCCGCACAGCCTGCCGCGCTCATCGAGAGCATGCACGCTGGTGAGCGCCTCGGGCTGCAGGCTGGCCGACTGGCTCACCGCATCCAGCGCCTGCTGAACGCTGACCCCGGCGGGAACGGCAAGAAAGTCGACGCCCATCAGGCCGCCCGCGCTGGTGGGGTTGAAACCCATCAGGGTCAGCACCTTGGTGCGCTGGCCGGGCGGCAGCAGGTCGAGCACGGGCTGGCGGCGGCGCTGCGGCAGTTCGGCGATGGCATCCGCGGCGTCGTCGGCGCGCATCCTGGCCAGCACCTCGGCGATCTCCGTGTCGGTGCGGGCGCCGAGCAGCCGGGTGGCCAGGTCCTCGTCGAGTTCCTCAAAGACGTCCGCCTCTAGTTCGGGATCGGCATGCACGTGGCCGAGTATCTCGGTCTCCTCCTCCTTGGACGCGTCCTCGAGCAGGTCGGCGATCTGGGCCGGCTTCAGCCGGCGGATGCGCGCGAACGGGCCGCGCAGTAGCGCGCTGCTCGAATGGCCGATGAGCGGCTCGAACTTGGCCCATTCCCGGAACGGGTGCTCGCCAGGCTCTCTGCCGGGCGACCCGCCGATGCCCAGCCACCGGCGGGCCCTGCGATGCGTGTCAACTCCGGTGAGCACCCAGTCGCCGTCCCGCTGCTCAAGCTCGAGGTCGGCTGCCCTGATCAGGTGCGCGTGCTCCACGTCGATCAGCCGGTGCCCGAGCACGTCGGCCCGCAGCAGCACCTCCCCGTCGCGCCGCTCGAACCTGCGGAGGTCGAGCTTCGCGCTTGTCAGCTTCAGCACTTCGCCGTCGAACGAGCTGACCTGCTCGATCGGTACGTACACTTCCCTGCCGCCCACCATTGCGACCAGCCCGGTCACCACCGGGTGCTCGGCACCGCGGAGCCGGACGATGACATCGGAGAGCCGCCCGAGCGACTCGCCCCCGCGGTCGGTGAGCGGGCGCCGCAGCAGCTCAGACAGGTGCAGCGTCTGTGCGCTGCCTGCCTGCGGTGCCGATGCGGCCGGTGTCGTCGTCATGGCGTTGCCTCTCTGATCGGTAGCCCGATGCGATCGTTGTGCTGGTATCTGGACCAGCCTGCTTCCTCCCCGGACCAGCCTGTCACGGGGGCACTACCCAGATCCCGCACCGCTGCCGGAGCGCGCTGCCAAAGCTGCGCATTCCACGCCTACCCGGTGCGCCTGCGGACTGGCCGGCCGACACGGGCGCTCCTGCTTCGTGCTACCCGGCTCACCGTGGCAGCCGCAGGTGAACAGAGGGTTACCCACGAAACTCCCCGGCCTGGGATAGCAAGTCCTGACTTCTGTCTCAGGGGCAACATCTCCGCGCGGCCTCGCCAGCCTGGCCGCGCGCACGATCCGTCCGGTCTGCCGCCCGGGGGCCCGCGGTCTCACCCGCTGGCGCAGATAGTCCTAGTGCGCCGAGGGGACACTCGATTCCAAGAGTAACTTCTAGTTCATTACCGTGGACAGCTCAAGGGTGCGACCGAGCGGAGGCCAGCGGCGTGGCGATGCGGCGTGCGGTGACGATGCTCGGCGGCCAGGGCAGCCTGCCGGACACTTTCTGGTATTCGGTCAAGGTCCGCCTGCTTGGCCCTCCCCTGATCAACCAGCAGCTTTCCGAGCAGCGGCTGTCGAGGCCGCTCGCGCTCGGCGTGCTGTCCTGCGACGGGATCTCGTCGGCCGCCTACGGCACCGAGGAAATCCTCATCGAGCTCGTCCAGTTCCTTGGCTACACGGCGGCCTTCGCGATTGTGCTGCCGATGACCGCGGTTGTCCTCTTCGGAATCGCCCTTGTCGTGCTGCTCTACCGCGAGGTGGTGTCGGTCTACACCCGGGCGGGCGGCTCGTATGTGGTGGCCAGGGAGAACTTCGGCCCGCGCATCGCCCAGGTTGCCGCGGTAGCGCTGCTGATCGACTATGTGGTCACCGTTGCCGTGCAGACGGCTGCGGGCAGTGCGGCGATCGTATCGGCGTTCCCCGCGCTCGGCCGCCATGACGGCCTGCTGATTATCTCGGTGATCGCGATCCTGATCATGTGTTACGGGAACCTTCGCGGGATCAGGGAAGCCGGCCGGGCATTCGCATTGCCTACCTACCTGTTTTCCGGGACGGTCATCCTCATGATCGTCACCGGGCTGGTCCGTGAGGCGTTCAGCGAGCTGCCCCGTGTGCATATAGCGGCCGGGGCATATTGCAACGGGTGCCACGGGCATCCCGGCTCCGGGCTGTTCACGTTTGGCGCGATCTACGTGCTGCTGAGGGCATTTGCGAACGGCGGATCCTCGCTGACGGGCATCGAAGCGGTCTCCGACGCGGTGAGCGCCCTCCGGCCGCCAGAGGGCCGCAATGCCCGCCAGATACTGGTGACCCAGGGATCCATCGTGGCCCTCCTTATCGCCGGGATCTCCTGGATGGCTCATGTCACGCACGCGACTCCCTACACCAAGGGCGTGCCGACGGTGCTGGCCCAGGAGGCCGACCTGATCTTCGGCCACAGCCTGCTCGGCCGAGTCCTTTTTTTCCTGGTCCAGGCAGGCACCGCGGCCATCCTCTTCACTGGCGGCAACACCAGCTTCAGCGGGTTCCCGTTCCTGGCCAGATTCGTGGCCGAGGACTCGTTCCTGCCCCGCTGGCTCACCAAGCGCGGCCACCGCCTGGCGTTCTCCAACGGGATCATCGTGCTGACGGTGGTCTCCCTCATCCTGCTGATCGTCGTCGGGGCAGTGGTCAACAACCTGATCCCGTTCTATGCGATCGGGGTGTTTACCGGATTCTCGATGGCCGGATTCGGCATGGCCAGGTACTTCGTCACGCAACGGGCACCGGGCCGGCGTCGCCATCTGGTCATCAGCCTGATCGGCGCGGTCTACACCGCCCTCGTCGTGCTGATCTTCGCGGTGGTCAAATTCACCGAGGGCGCCTGGCTCGTGGTGCTCGTCTTCCCGATCCTGGTCTTCGCCCTTATCCGGGTGAACCGGGAATACCGCATGGAAGCCAGCGTCCTGGAGCGCATCGGCCTGCTGCGGAAGGAGCCGCCGGCACCGCCCACCTACGCGCGCCGGACTGTCTACGTCTTCGTGGACGAGTTCGACCTGGCGACCATTGCCGCCCTGCGCTACGCGCGCAGCCTGCGGCCGACCACCCTGCGCGCTGTGCACCTGGTCATCGACACCGCCCAGGCGGCGAAATTGCGCCAGGACTGGCTGAACGCCAACACCGGCATCACGCTCGACTTCATCGACTGCCCGGACCGCCGGCTGGCCAGGGCCGCCGCCGAGCTGGTCAGCGCGGAGGCGGCGCTGCCCGGTGTGGGGGTCACCGCGATCCTGCCCCGGCGCAGCTACTCGCCGCTGCTCGGCCGGCTGCTGCACGACGGGACCGCGGACAAGATCGCCAGGGTAGTCAGCAGGATCCCGTATGCGGTGGCCACCATCGTGCCGTTCGATGTCGAAAGCAGGCTAGAAGCCCTGCAGGAGCGCCCTGCGGGGGCGGTCGACGAGCAGCGGCGCGGCGCGGACGCCGCGAAGCCGGTGCGCGTTGACCAGCCAGCGCACCCTGGCCAGTCCGGAAGTGCGGAAAGGCCCGGGCCCGCGGAGAAACCCGAAGCTGCGGAAAAGCCAGGGCCTGCGGAAAAGCCGGCGGCTGCGGAAAAGCCGGCGGCTGCGGAAGAGCCCGCGGCTGCGGGAAAACCCGCGGCTGCGGAGAAGCCGGTGCATGACGACCAGGCAGTGCGGGCTGACCAGCCGGCACCCGCTGCGGCGGGTGCCGGTGCGGGTGCCGGCCAGCCTGGTGCCACTGAGATTGGTGCCACCGCGGCTGCCGCCGCCGAAACGCACCCGGCGAAGGTTGCGTCCGATGCGTACGACAGGCCAGTCCCGCCGCCCGGCGTGGCCGCGATCGGCTCCCTGACCAAGCCAGGCCGGGCGACGGTGGAGGGGCGCATCTACGCGGTCGAGATCCGCCCGGTAGAGCGCAACACAGTCTTCGCCGCCGAGATCGCGGACTCGACCGGCCAGCTGACGGCGCTGTTCTACGGGCGGTCGCACATCGCCGGACTCGACTGCGGCGCCCGGGTCAGGTTCCGCGGGCCGGTCGGCATGCGAGACGGCGGCCCTGTCATGATCAACCCTGCCTACGAGCTGCTGACGCCAGGCAGCGTGAATCCACCGCGTCCGGCCGGGCAGGATGGAGACAAGCCGCGGCGCGGCCGCCGGCCCCCCGGCAAGGAGACATGACGCCACAGGACAATCCAGGGCCCGGGCTTACCGGGCACGGGCACGCACACTCCCGCCGACTCACCGCGACCGGACGGCACCGGGGCGCACTCTCCGCTGTCCTCGCCCTGACTGCGCTGATCGCGGTGGCGGAGGTCATCGGCGGCGTCATCACCGGCTCGCTGGTGCTGCTGGCCGACGCTGCGCACATGGCCGCGGACGCGGCGGGGGTCGGGCTGTCCCTGCTGGCCGCATACTTCGCCGCAAGGCCAGCCACCGTGCAGCGCACCTTCGGTTATGCGCGCGCGGAGATCCTGGCCGCGATGGTGAACGCAGTGCTGCTCTTCGGCATGGCGGCGTTCATCTTCACCGAGGCCATCCGGCGGCTGATGTCGCCGCCGGCCGTCCACAGCGGGCTTGTCGTGGTGTTCGGCGTCATCGCACTCGCCGCCAACGGCGCCTCGCTGCTGCTGCTCCGCAGCGGCCAGGCGGAGAGCCTCAACGTGCGCGGAGCCTTCCTTGAAGTGGGGTCGGACGCCATCGGCGCCGCGGCCGTCATCGTGACCGGGATCGTGATCGCCGTCACCGGCTTCAACCTGGCCGACCCGATCGCCTCGCTGGCCGTGGGCTTCCTGATCCTGCCAAGAACCTGGCGCCTGCTCCGGGAGGGCATCGACGTCCTGCTTGAGGCGAGCCCGCGTGGCATTGACCTGACCGAGGTCCGCCGCCACCTGACCGAGCTCGGCGGCGTCCGCGGCGTACACGAGCTGCATGC
>DATGVY010000783.1:0-4013 GCA_035299845.1 Streptosporangiaceae bacterium | reverse complement strand
CTCGAGACACGGAAGATCACGGGTTCGGGGCTGTAGGCGTGCGATTTTCGCCGCTGCATGGCGTCCCGCAGGGATATCAGGACTAGCCCGAGGTTCCCCCAGGCCTATAGGGCCCGTCATATTTGCCCAGGTCATAGAGTTTCAGGCGGCGAATCTACGTGTCTGCGTGTCGTCATGGTGCACCACGTTTCCCCTGGTGAACACGGATATCAGTTCATCCCGGAGGGGAACTTCGGCCTAGCTAGTAGGTGCGCCACGATCCGATTGCCAGCCGGCTGACCTCGATGCCGCTGGCGCCCAGGGGCGCGCGGGGACGGCGGGTGGTGTCACGTTTCTCCGTCGGCAGCCGTGCGCTCAGCGCGCCGCGAAGACGCCGTCGGCCGGGAAGGCGCCGGCCGACATGACGATGCGCGTGAGCGCCTTGCCGATCCTGATGACATCCTCGGTGCGGTCATCGCCCAGGTGCTGCCAGGGCGGTGCTGCCATCTGGTCAGTCGCTTCTTCGATGCGTGCCCGCAGCGCCCGCCCGGCCGGGGCGAGCACGCCGTCGGCTTCGAGCAGGCCGCGGGCGATAAGGTCCTCGGTCGCCGCATCCCACGCCGCCCGGCTCCACCCCCGGCTGGCCCTGGCGAAGCCGGGGACGAAACCCAGCCCGGTCGCGACGTGGGTTACCAGCGCGTCGATCCCGCCGAGGCCCGCGGCCGTCAGCGCGGCAACGTGACCGTCGCCGCGGTGCTCGCGCAGCAGCGACAGCCCGTGCCACAGCACCAGGTGCGGAGCGTCCGGCCAGTCAAGGTCCGCGTGCCCAGCGTAAAGGGGGCGGCCCTCGGCGCCGCAGGCGCCGGCCGCCTCGCGGACAAGCGCGGCGATCGTGGCCATGTCGGCGGACGCTATGACGTCGGGGCCAAGGAGACGGGACAGCGCGGCGTCGGCGGCGGCGAACCGGGCATCGACGATGACAGGCGGGCTGGCAAGCTGCCACGCCCTCGGGATGCACCGAGCCACCAGGGCAGGGCTGAAGTTGTAGAAGGTAGCCGCGACGACGCCGCCGCTGACTGCTCCCATCGGCGCGGCACGTCCCGCGAAGTAGCACATCCGGCCAGCCTCGAGCCCCGTGGCCACCAGCCGTTCCTCGGTCTCCGGCGCGAAGTAGATCAGCGAGTGCAGGGCGTTGGTGGCATTGTGCGCGCGCCGGACGAGCGGGGAGGTCATGCCAGAACCATAGCGAGAGGTCCACCCGCCCCGCCGCAGCCATTCCCGCTCCGCGATCGTCGCTGAGGTCGCCGGCCCGCGCCGCCGCGCATGGGTCCATGCGACAGTTGGTCCTTTGGCCGGTGACGCAGCGGCACAGCTGGCCAGTTTCCTTGCCGCGGAGCGGGAAAGGACGCCAGCTCGCTGCGCTAGCACAGGAAATGAGGATGCACATGGCTGATCAGCCGACCGTTTTGCCGCAAGTGGCGCTGCTGGGTACCGGGATCATGGGCCTGGGAATGGGCCGGAGCATGCTGCGCTCCGGGCTGCCGCTGCGTGCCTGGAACAGGACGCCGGGCCGGGCGAAGGCGCTGGAGTCCGATGGCGCGGTCATCGCGGCGACCCCGGCGGACGCCGTCAGGGATGCCAGCGTCATCGTGACGATGCTGTCGGACGGCGCCGCGGTCGGCGAGACGATGGCCGCGGCCGCGGCGGGCCTGCGCGCAGGGCAGGTATGGGCGCAGGCAAGCACCGTCGGGGTGGCCGGCCTTGAGCCGCTCGCCGGGCTGGCCAGCGAGCACGGCCTGCTGTTCGTTGACGCACCAGTGCTCGGCACCCGCCAGCCTGCCGCGCAGGGCGCGCTGACGGTCTTCGCGGCCGGCCCGGACGCGGCCAGGGCCGTCGTCCAGCCGGTCTTTGACGCGATCGGCCGCAAGACGGTATGGCTGGGCACCGATGCCGGGACTGCCTCCCGGCTCAAGCTGGTCGTCAACAGCTGGGTCCTTGCCGTCACGACCGTAGCGGCCGAGGCGCTCGCGCTGGCCGGCGGCCTGGGCATCGACCCGGAACTGTTCCTGCAGGCCGTCGGCGGCGGGCCGCTCGACTGCGCGTACCTGCAGAGCAAGGCCGCCGCGATCCTCAGCCGGGACTTCTTCGCCAACTTCACCGTCGAGATGGCCGGCAAGGACGCCCGCCTCATCAGCGAGGCCGGCGCCGCTGCGGGCATCCGGCTTGATGTCGCGCCGGCGGTGGCCGGACGGTTCCGGCGGGCCGCTGACCTCGGCCACGCTGACGAGGACATGGCCGCGACCTACTTCGCGAGCTTCGACGGCAGCTAGCGACTGCCGCCGGAGGGCTCGCCGGACATGCGTTCCTGCCCCTCGCCGGACATGCGTTCCTGCCCCTCGCCGGACATGCGTTCCTGCCCCTCGCCGGACGGCGCATGCTCCGGCATCGGCGGATCATCGCCCATGATGACGCCTCCCCCGTGGCCCCAGGTGAGATAGCGGTAGGTCAGGTTGACCAGCGCCGAGATCCGGTTGCGGTTGCCGAGCAGGGTCACCAGGTGCAGGGCGAGCCAGGCGAGCCAGGCGAGCGTGCCGCGGACGCGGATCTGCCAGGGCAGCTGCACGACGGCGGACCGGCGGCCGATCGTCGCCATGATCCCCTTGTCGTGGTAGCTGAACGCCACGGTCGGCCCTCCCTTGGCAAGCGCGGCGATCTGCTCGGCGGCGTGCCTGCCCATCTGGAGGGCCGGCTGGGCGAGCTGCGGCAGCGGCTGGCCGTCGATCAGCGCGATGTCGCCCACGGCGAAGATGCGGTCCTGCCCGGTCACTCGCAGGTCCTGGCCGGTCGTGATGCGGCCGCCCCGGCCCTGCGGAAGCCCCCAGCGGCCGACCGACTCCGGCGCCTTGACGCCGGCTGCCCACACGGTGAGGTCGCTGCCCAGCTCCCGGCCGCCGGCGAGCACCACTCGGTCGTCGGCGATCTCCAGGATCTCGGTCCCCAGCATGACGTCGACGCCGCGGGCCCGCAGCTGCCGCAGCGCATACTCGCGCAGCGAAGGGCGGAACGGCGCCAGCAGCGCTGGCGCCTGCTCGATCAGCCTGATGTGCAGCCGGCCAGGGTCGATGTCCGGGAAAGCGCTGGCCAGCGCGATGCTGCGCAGCTCGGCGAGCGTCCCGGCCAGCTCCACGCCGGTGGCGCCGCCGCCGACCACGGTGACGCTCACCTGCTCGCTCCTGTCCGCGGCGCTGAGTCGCTCAAGGCCCGCCATGATCCGGTCCCGCAGCGCGATCGCGTCGTGCCGGGTGTACAGGCCGAAGCTGTACTTGTCTGCGCCGGTCACGCCGTAGTATGCAGCCGCTACCCCGGTCGCCAGGACGAGGTACTCGTAGCTGAGCTGGCCGCCATCGGCGAGCGTGACCCGCCTCGCGCCGGGATCTATCCCGGCGAGCTCGCCGCGGCGGAAGCTCGCACCGTACCTGCGGGCGAACCCGCGCAGCGAGTAGGCCACGTCGCTCGGGTTCAGGCCACCCGTCGCGACCTGGTAGAGCAGCGGCTGGAACGTGCTGTAGATGTTGCCGTCGACCAGCGTCACCTGCATGCCCGCCCTGGTCAGCCGCCCTACGGTCGCTAGCCCGCCGAAGCCTGCACCGACAACGACCACCTGCGGCCGGCCGCCTGGCTGCGCGGTCCGCCGCTGCCACATCCTCGCCACTTCTTCTCCATTCGGGTAGGTATCGCCTGGATGCTGCCTACCCGCGAATGGCAACATCATCCAGCCTGAGCACGCTCGCAGCGGCCAGGGCGTGCGCGAATGAATGACGTCCGCTTGGCCCTGGCCGGGCCCGCCTTTCATGATCCCGGGGATTTCTCAGTCGTAGTGACTGAGAAATCCCCGGGATCATGAAACAGCTGCGGCCAGCCGGCGCCGATGATTGGCCGTCCGCTGCCGGGTACATGAGGCAGGCCACCGGCACTCATGAAGCGGAGGACCTGAGGATGCTCGCCATCGTCGCTGCCGTCATTTTCGCCGTCGC
>DATGVY010000782.1:0-2359 GCA_035299845.1 Streptosporangiaceae bacterium | reverse complement strand
ACGTTGACGCGGACGGAAACGTGACGTCCTAAGTTGCCCGTAAATGGAGATGGCCTGCCCGAGGACCGACGAGAAGAGCAGGCCCATGCGCAGGAATGCACTGGCAGGGTGGACAGACCTTCCCGGGAACCGCAGGTGTTTGTGGCCGGGCGGGGCCGGCCGGGCTGGTCGCTGCCCCGCGCGCAGATCCAGGTGATCGTGCGCAGCCAGGCATATGGCCGGGCATGCTGAACCGACGCCCGGTCATGCATGTTGAGCGTGGTCTTCCAGCGCTCGGCATGTGGCTCGATGCGCGGAGCGGCGCCTTAGTTCGCGGGCGGTACCGGCGATCTCTTCTGTCCGGTCCCGGACGATGTCGCGCACCACCTCGTCCGGGAGCGGCATGGCGGCGGTGAACCGGATGGTTGCCTTCGACAGCTCGAAGGCCGTGAGCCGGACGCGCACCGCGTCGACGACCCGCGAACTGAACGAGAAGATGCTGAGATGATGCTTCGCGGCCACAAACCCGAGCTGTGAGCCCGATCAGCGCCGGCTAGCTGCTGGAGCTACTCGCCGGTCCGCGAAGCGTGCTGGACCTGCGCAACATACGTCGGCATCATGACAGCGCCTGGCTCGCCGATCTTATCCGGCCGGCGGTTCAGATCGCCCGGGGCCGGACGGTCGCCGCGGGCATTCCCGCCTGCCGCGAACCCATGGCCTGGTTGGCTGTCGGTGCCGGTGCGCGGGCCAGAATGATGGGGTGGACATCGGTGTGATGCTCAGTGCGGTCAATACTGACGTTCGCGACCGCTGGCAGCTCGAGCGGCGCCTGGCTGGCGGCTGGAACGAAGGCGCTTACCTGCTGATACGGCCCGATGGGTCGAGAGCGGTGCTGAAATGGCGGGCGAGCGAGCCGGAGCGGCTGCTCGGCGCGCACTACCTTGTGGAGGCCGCCCGCGCCCGCGGCTGGCCTGCTCCCGCCTGGCTGGCCGCGGGCCAGGCGCCGGCGGGCGGGGCCTGGGTGGTGCAGGAGTTCATCGACGGCCGGCCGCCGCCACGGCTGGACGACACGGTCGCGGAGCAGATGACCGGGATCCTCGACCTGCAGGCGTCGTTGTTTCCCGGCGCCGCCGGCGGATGGGGGCAGTGGGCGTCGGGAGTGGTGTTCGAGGACTGGGACGGCCTGCGTGACCGGGTCAGGTCCGGCGTCCCCGGGGGGCGGCGGATCGTGGCAGCCGTCGACGCCATCGCCCAGGCTTGCTCGCCCGAGCCGCTGTCCAGCCACGACCTGGTCCACGGGAACTTCAACCTCGGCAACACCATCGCCACCCCAGGCCGGCTCTGGGTGGTCGACGTGGAGGCCCTCGGCGCGGGCCCGCGCGCCTACGACCTGGCCGAGGCGTTGCTGGTCGCCGCCGAGTTCGGCCATGTCACCGAGTCCGCCGCGGCCAGGCTGTGGGCCTACGGCGCCGGGCTGGACCGCCGGGAGTTCGCGATCTGCGCCGGCTCGGTCGGCTTGACGATGGCCGATGCCTTCATCCGGCACCGCCGCCTGGACCAGGCGGCCGGCGCGGTCCCTGGAATGGTGAGAACCCTGGAGCAGGTCCTGGCCCTCGCCAGCGCATGACCATGGATCCTTGAGTGTCGTGCGCGGGGTCGATGTCACGGGAGGCTCGGATGGTTGCATCGGCGCCCGGCAGCTCGCAGGATCGGCAGTGGGGCCTGACGCGGGCCGCGAGCGAGGGCCCGCGCCGCATAACCCTGGCTGGCGGCGTCCGGCAGTTAGCCGGCGACGATCTGCGAGCCGACGAGGTTGCGCGGATGCCGTGGTTGGGCACCCCGGCCTACCTGGGCGGAGGGAGCCGGGAGCGCGAGGTGAGGGTGGATTTGGGTTCATATCGCCCGGCGCCTCGCGGACGGGACGCTGGCCGGGATCACTGCGGCCGGGCGCACAAGCCGCGCGCTGTTCCTGGCGGCACGGCGCCGCGCTGGCCGCGTGCCGCGCCGCTCCTTCCCGGTGGCCTGGACCCGCCAAGCGACCGCGGCCCAGCCGGGACGGCACCGCGAGCAAGACCCCGTCCGCTGACCACCGTCTGCCGGAAAGATCAGGACAGCGGTGGCGAGGGTCATGCGGCTGGCAGGCCTGACCCTGGCCGCCCTTCTACGAATTCTTGTCAGCCTGTGCTGACAAAGATAGTTTGTCAGCGTAGGCTGACAAGCATGTCTGAGGCAATCTCGCTCGCCGAGGCCGCCAGCCATCGCGACCCGGAGGTCGGCCTGGCCTCCGTCGCCGCCCTTCGGCAGATGGTGGAGCAGCTAGAGGCCCTGCAGGTCAAGACCGCCAGGGAAGACGGCTGGACCTGGGAACGGATCGCCGACG
>DATGVY010000781.1:0-1632 GCA_035299845.1 Streptosporangiaceae bacterium | reverse complement strand
GTCGTCGCCGGACAGGAAGATCACCCGGCGGCCGCCCGCCTCATGGGGATCTGCGCCCAGTACGCTAGCCGCCAGCGTGTTGGCGGCCTTGACCAGCCGGGCGCCCGGCACGAGGCCGGCGACGATCTCGCTGGAGGTGCGGCCGCCGAGATCGGCGTTGAACGCGTTCGTCGCGTCCATGACGACCTGGCCGTTCCAGTGCAGCCCGGCGACCGCCGCTGGGACGCTGGCCCACGGCACCGCGATCGCGACGATGCCGGCCGCGGCCGCCTCGCCCACCGTGCCAGCCTACACTCCCGCGCCCAAGGCGGCCACGACCGGCGCCAGGGATTCCGGGCCGCGGCTGTTCGCGATCACGGCCTCCCGGCCGGCCCGCAGCGCCGTGCGAGCCAGTGCCTGGCCGATGTGGCCGGCGCCGATGATCCCGATCGTCCCGGTTCGATCTGTCGCGGGCCGCTCTGGTTCCATGTCCTCACTCTCCTTGGTCATGCGTTCGCCCGGGCGCCGCACCCATGTCGCGCGGCGTGGTGATGTCCGGCAAGCTGGCGGGTCTGGCCACCTCCACGGCGGCGCGGAACCTCACCCGGCCCAGCGGAGGCCAAGGCTCCAGGCCATGCGGGTGCGCACAGATTTCCTAGATCTGCGCGCTGAGGCCAGCCATGTCGGGTAGCAGGGACCGACGCCAGATCGGCGGGTATTCGCGCGCCTACATCCAAAGGCTACGGTCCCTTCAGCGACCGGCTTGTGGTGGCGGCCCGAGACTCGGGCGACTGTGAAAGCTCCTGAACCAGGAAACGGCTCCAGGGGGCTGGCGTGTGAGATGTGGCGGGTGCGCCGCCGGCCACGACCAGCGTCACCGGCGGTCAGTGGATGCGAAGCGGGAGTGTGCGCGGTCCGCGGATCTGGCCGGAGGACCAGATGACCGCCGGCGGCTGGTCAAGGGTGAACTCCGGGATCCGCTCGAGCCAGACTTCGAGGGCGACCCGAAGCTCCATGCGCGCCAGGTGCGAACCCACGCAGCGATGGATGCCGAGACCGAACGCGGCGTGCCGGTTGACCTCGCGGTCAATAACGACCTCACCGGCCCGGTCGAACTGCGCCGGGTCGCGGTTGGCCGCCGGAAACGACAGCAGGATCCAGTCATCGGCCTTCATGTCGACGCCGCGCCAGTGCATGTCTTCCTTCACCAGCCGGGCCATGGTGACCGGCGCATAGGCGCGGAGGAATTCCTCCATCGCTGTCGGCAGCAGCCCGGGCTGGGCGACGAGCCGGCTGCGATCGCTGGGGGTCTTCGCTAGATGCCACAACGAGGCGCCGATCGCGCTCCAGGTCGTGTCGATGCCGGCGATGAGCAGCAGGGCCATCGTGCCGACCACGTGGGACGGGTCGAGCTTCTGGCCGTAGAGCTCGGCGTTGATCAGGTAGGTCGTCAGGTCGTCGTGCGGGTTGCCGAGGTGGTCGTGGACCTGCGCGAGCAGGTAGTCGAACAGCCGTGAAACCCGCACGATGCGCTCATCCGGCGGCAGGTTGATGCCTTCGAGCAAGTCCTCGACGAACTCACGGAACTGTGATCCGTCTCCTGGGGGGAAGCCGAGCATGTCAGCGATGACGCGCATCGGGATGTGCTGCGCG
>DATGVY010000780.1:0-2147 GCA_035299845.1 Streptosporangiaceae bacterium | reverse complement strand
ACTCTGGACCACGCCCTCGACAGGGGTTCAGCGGCGCCCTCGCCCCGAACGATCGCTGTGGCGTTCGGACGCGCAGGCTGCACATGTTGCTACGCTCCCACAGTGAATGACTCACCGGTTATCGTGGTTTTGGACTTCGTGCTGTTGGGCGTAGTCCTGGTCGTCATCGTGGTAGTGCCGATTCTGATCATAAAAGCTCGCCGTCGCAGCCGCTGAGCCTCTTCAATGTAGGGCACCACGCTGGTCGTCTGTGGCATGCCCGACTGTAGCGAAGTCCTGTAGCAACCATCCCGGACCATGCCGATCCCAGCGGGTCACAATCCACGTCACGCACCATCGCGGCCGACTCGAACTCCGCGGCGTGGTGGTGTGCTTGCGGCGACCAGGTTGCGGTGCCAGGCCAGCAGGCTGGTCTGGGTGACCAGGGGCACCTCGGCCCAGCGGGGCCGGGAGGCGTGTCCCAGTTCAATGACCTGGCCAGCAGCGCGCTGGCGTCGTGGGCGTCACCGGCGTGCTCGGTGACCGAGACCCTGAATTCCTGGCCGGCCCAGTTCAACGGCCTGGCCTATGACACGGCGGCTGCTCCGGCTGATTTCACCGCCTCGAATGGGGCGGTGGGGCAGCCGTACGTGCTGCTGGGCGCGCCGATCAGCGCGGCGACGCAGGCGCTGGCGCCCTCGGCTGGCGGTGAGGTCCCGGCGGGGGCGACGGCCGGCGGGGTGAACTCGGCGGCGCCGGGGGTGGCGCAGGCTATGGCGGGGGATCCAGTGAACACCGAGACCGGTGTTTTCACCCAGTCGGCCACGGATGTGTCCATTCCTGCGTTCGGCCCGTCGCTCGGTTTCACCCGCACCTATGATGCCCGGGCGGCGCAGCAGCAGACCCAGGCCGGGACACCGGGGCCTTTGGGGTACGGGTGGACCGATAACTGGGCGTCGTCGCTGGCTGTGTCCCGGCCGGTGCCGGGGGACCTGTACACCCTGGATGGGCTGGGGACGAGCAACGGGAACGGCGGCCCGGCGGCGTCGGCCCCTTTGGGCTCGCCGCAGGGGGTGCTGTCCGCGGGCGGGAACCTGTATATCGCGGACACGGACGGGCAGCGGGTGCAGGAGGTGGCGGGCAGCAGCGGGACCCAGTGGGGGATCGCGATGATCGCCGGGGATGTGTACACGATCGCTGGGTCGGCGACCGGGGTGGCGGGGAAGAGCGGGGATGGCGGGGCGGCGGGGCTGGCGCTGCTGGCGGCTCCGCAGGGTGTGGCGGTGGACGCGGCGGGGAACTTGTACATCGCTGACACTGGCAACAACCGGATCCAGGAGATCGCCAAGGCGTCGGGGACGATTTCCACCGTTGCGGGCAGCGCGTCGGGCAGTTCGGGGTCTTCGGGGGACGGCGGCGCGGCGACCGCGGCGCTGCTGAAGTCACCGGCCGGGATCACGCTCAGCACGGGCGGGGACCTGTATATCGCGGACACTGGCAACAACCGGGTCCAGAAAGTCGCGGCCGCTTCGGGGACAATTTCTACCGTCGCCGGCAGCGCGGCCGGCGTCAGCGGGCTGTCGGGGGACGGCGGCGCGGCGACCGCGGCGCTGCTGAAGGCACCCGGCGGGGTCGCGCTCAGCGGGGCCGGCGACCTGTACATCGCCGACACGGGCAACAACCGGGTCCAGAAAGTCGTGGCCTCGTCGGGGATCATCTCCACCTTCGCCGGCAGCGCCACCGGCACGAGCGGCCATACCGGTGACGGTGGCCCCGCGACATCGGCGCTGCTGAACGGCCCGGCCGGGGTCACGGTCAGCGGGGCCGGGGACGTGTACATCGCCGACACAAACAGCAACCGGGTCCAGGAGGTCGCCAACGCGGGCGGCACCCAGTTCGGCATCATGATGGCCGCCGGGAACATCTACACGATCGCCGGCAGCGCGTCGGGCAGCAACGGGTTCTCCGGAGACGGCGGCACGGCCACCTCCGCGACGATGCACCGCGCGGCCGCGGTGACCCTGGATGCCTCAGGTAACGTGTTCATCGCCGACCAGTCCAACTACCGGGTCCGCATGGTCACCCCCGCGGATGTGATCTCGACCTTCGCCGGGAACGGGGGGCAGCTGTCGAACGTCGGCGACGGCGGGCCGGCGACCGGTGCGGCG
>DATGVY010000779.1:0-14653 GCA_035299845.1 Streptosporangiaceae bacterium | reverse complement strand
GTTCTCGGAGGTGATCCCGGTGGGGCTGCTTGCGGACATCAGCGGGCACCTGCGCGTCTCGATCGGGACCGGCGGGCTCATGCTGGTGGTGCCGGCCACCGCCGCACTGGTGCTGACCCTGTGCTCGGCCCGGCTGGAGCGGCGCAGGCTGCTGGTCGGCCTGAGTGCGCTGGTCCTGGTCTCCGACGTGATCGCCGGCCTGGCGCCGGGCATCGGGGTGATGCTCGCGGCCCGCGCCGTGCTGGGCGTATGCGTGGGCGGGTTCTGGGTGTTCGGGGCCGGGGCCGCGATCACGCTGGTCAGCGAGCGGGCCCGGGGCGCCGCGGTGGCGGTGGTCAGCTCGGGGATCTTCATCGCGACCGTCGCCAGCTTGCCGGCGGCGTCGCTGATCGGCACGCTCACCACGTGGCGGGCCGCGTTCGCTGTCGCAGCCGTTTTCGCGGCGGTCGCCGCGGCAGCCCAGCTCGCCGCGGTGCCGCGGCTGGGCGCCGGCGGCCGGGTCCGGCCGGGGTCGCTGCTGACGGTGGTCACGCTGCCGGTCTCGCGGATCGGCCTGGTCGCCGCGGGCGCGATCTTCTTCGCCAACTTCGCCGCCTACACCTACATCGGCCCGCTGCTGCACACCCGGGCCGGCCTGGGCGCCAGCGCGATCACGCTGGTGCTGCTCGGATTCGGCCTGGCCGGCGCGGCCGCGAACTTCACCGCGGGCGTCACCGTGCGCGCTCACCTGCGGGCCACCCTGGCCGGCTCGGGCCTGCTGATCGCCGTCGGCGCGCTGCTGCTCGCGACGGTCACCGGCGCGCGCCCGCTGACCATCGGACTGGTGGCCGTCTGGGGCCTGGGCTTCGGGGCGGTGCCGGTGGCCGCCCAAAGCTGGATGGCCCGGGCCATGCCGGCCAACGTCGAAGGAGGCCTGGCCCTGTTCGTCTCCGCGCTGCAAGGCTCGCTGGCCGTCGGCTCGGCAGCCGGCGGCGTGATCTACGACGCCAAGGGACCGGGCGGCGCGCTCGTGCTGGCCGCGGCCGTCGCGGCCGCTGGGTCACTGGCCCTGCTGGGCCGGGCCGGCGCGAGCATCAACTCTCCGCTGGAGAACTCCGCAGATCCGGCCCGCGAGCAGGGCCGGGAAGCGCCGGCATCGTCGCACGACGCGACCGGTGGAGTAGGGAACACCGCACAACGACCACGCTGAAGTTGCCGTTCGCGGCCATGCCGGCCCCTGCCAGGAAGGAACTGTTATGCCCAACTACTACCAGGAAGGAACTGCTATGCCCAACGCGGTTGTGATGACCGGATACGGGCCGCCTGAGGTGCTGAAGTGGGCCGCGGTCCCGCTGCCCGAGCCGGGCCAGGGACAGATCCGGATCAAGGTCAGGGCCGCCGGGATCAGCCCGACCGATCTGGCCCTGCGGGCCGGCTATCTCAAGGCCATCCCGCTGCCCCCCGACGCCGTGCTCGGCTTCGAGGCAGCAGGCACCGTCGACGCGGTCGGCCCCGGCGTGACCGGCACGTCCACCGGCGACGCCGTCACGGCCCTGCTGTTCAGCCTGGGCGGTTACGCCGAGTACGCGGTGGCGTCGACCTGGACCCGCAAGCCGGACGCCGTGTCGTGGCTCGATGCCGCCGCGCTGCCCAGCTCGGCCGAGGCGGCCGCCGGTGTGCTGCGGCAGCTGGACGTCAAGAGCGGTGAGACGCTGCTGCTGTTCGGCGGCGGCGGATCGGTCGGCGTCATCGCGACGCAGCTCGCGGTCGCCCGGGGGGTCACGGTGATCAGCGCGGTCGGCGAGCACGACGAAACGCTCGCCCGCGAGCTGGGAGCCACGCCGGTGCGGTACGGCGCGGGCCTGGCCGGCCGGGTCCGCGCGCTGGGCGCGATCGACACCGTGTTCGACGCGGCCGGCACGGGTGTCCTGGCCGACGCGATCGCCCTGGCCGGCGGGCCCAAGCGGGTCATCACCTTGTCCGACCCGGCCGCCGCTGACTTCGGCGTCACACTCTCCCAGCCCACGCCCGGCCGTGCTCCCGGCGCCCTGGATGAGACGATCGCCCTGCTGGCCGATGGCCGGCTCCGCCTGCGCGCCCACAAAACCATGCCCATGCAGCAGGCCGCCGACGCGCACCGCCAGCTCGAAAGCGGCAACGTCCGCGAGCGCATCATCCTCACCCTCGAGTAGCGCGGGCGGCAGAGCGGCGGCCAGGCCAGCCGCTCGTGACATGCCGCCCGGACCTGGATGGAGGCCCGGCTAGTGACACCAGACGCGGGCGCTCAGCCGGGCGGGCTGAGCCCGGCTGACGGCTCCGGCCCGCGCGAACTGCTCCGCTATCGCTCCGCGCAAGGCCGGCGGGTGGTCGCAGCGATGATCTTGGGGTCGTCGGTGGCGGGATGGACTCCACGGTGGTCGCCGTCGCGCTGCCAGCGATCGGGCGGAACCTGCATGCCGGCTTCCAGGACCTGCAATGGACCGTCACGAGCTACACGCTGACCCTGGCCTCGCTGATCCTGCTGGCCGGCTCGCTCAGCGACCGCTGGGGGCGGCGGGTGTTCCTGGCCGGGCTGGGCTGGTTCACCCTGGCGTCGGTGCTGTGCGCGGCCGCGCAAGGTATCGGAGGCGCGCTGATGACACCGGCCAGCCTGGCGATCATCGAGGCGGCCTTCCAGCCCGGCGACCGCACGCGCGCGATCGGGACATGGGCCGGATTCAGCGGGGTTTCCTCCGCGATCGCGCCCTTCCTCGGCGGGTGGCTGCTGCAAGCCGGCAGCTGGCGGGCGATCTTCCTGATCAACGTCCCGGTCGCCGCGGTAGCCGCGTGGACGACCCGGCGCCACGTTCCCGAGTCCCGGGATACGTCGCTGTCCGGGAGCGCCGACCGGCCCGGCGCGCTGAGTCCCAACAGGCAGCGGCCGGACATGCTGAGCCGAGGACGGCAGCCACAGCGTGACGTACAGCACGTGACCGCGACCGTCCAGGATCGGATTGACGTACTCGCTGCCTTACCCCGGCCGGCGAGCTGTTGGCTGCCAGGCCGGGTCTGCCGCGCCATCGTGCTCGACGCGCCCCGCCTCCTGTGCTGCGCATGCGGTCCGGCGCCCTTCAGTAGCTGAAGGTTGTCGCTCCCTCATCCCCGATCCACTCCCACAGCTGAACGCTGCCGGCCAGCTCGGCGTTGGACAGCAGGCCGCCCTTGTCGAGCTGCTTGGCGTTGAAGCAGACCGGGCACACCATGAACCGTCCGCCCGCTTTCTCATACCGGGCGAGCAGGTCTGGCAGGGCAGGGCAGCCGTCGCAGGCGGTACCCGCGGCCACCCCGTTCAGCGCCAGCCGGACGGCTTCCTTGGCCTGGAACATCAGGGTCGGCCGCCCGGATTCGGCGGCGCCGACCGCGACGAGGAACGCGACGGTCACCTTCTCCGGGTCCTCCATGCCTGTGCTGAGACTGATCACTGCCTTGCCGGCCATGGCTGCCTTCTTTCATCATCTGCGATGCAATTAGCACGGTCGTTCGTACTTGTCAAGACATTGAGCGACACCATGAACCAGCACAGCCGGGCGCGGCGGCGGCCACGCGCCGACGGGGAGCATATCGCGGCGCGATCTTGCGCACTGCCGCGTCACTGGCCACCGTCGACGGGCTGGAGGGCCTGTCCGAACAGGTCCCCCGGCGTGGAAGCTCCCGGCCCGTTACCGTCATGGCAGAGGACAGTGCCGGGCTGTCGGCAAGCCCCGCCGAGGCCCGCGGCAACCCAAACCCGGCCCAGCACATCGGTCTCGAGGTCAGCGAGATCCTCCTCGCCTGCCGGCACCCGTGAGCTGCTCAGAGGTGGCGACCAGCACACGCGGGGCAATCTCGCGGAAGCGCTGCATCCGGTCTTCCTGCCGCACCGCCGGCAGTCATGTATCAGGAGGGGACAAAAGGGCCTCTTTGTCATGTAAAGGCGCGGTGAATGCTACGTGACGGGGACGCCGCGCATACGGGACAGGACGGCGCGCTGCTCGATGCCGTCGCTCTGCGCCCGGCACGAGGGAAGGCTCCGATGAACGGGAAATATGTCGGATACGTCGTGGGTGAAGACCCGCTCCACGGCTTCCTCAGCATGATCATGCGTGATCGCCTGGGCGTGGGCGAGCCGCAGCTGGCGTTCCGCGTCTACCGGCTGTCCGGCAGCAACGAGGTCTACGCGTACAAGGAGAAATTCAGTGGTGTCAAGGTCATCTGCAAGTTCTACGGCACAAGGTTCAGAACGGACCTGGACAAGGCAGCCTGGATGGCACGCCAGGAGTATGAGTGCCTCAAGACGCTGCGCCGGTACAATCTGGTCGGATCGCCGCACCACGTGATCCGCCCGCTGGGACTCAGCCGCGACATCAACGGTGTGCTGGCCGTCGAATACTATTCCGGCGAGGAATTCAGCCACGCGATCGCGCGCGCGACGCAGCACCGGGACGACGCGCACCTCTACTGGCGGCTCAAGGCGCTGGCCTACTTCCTCGCCACCCTGCACAACCGGACGGCCAACGGGGCAACTGTGGATTTCGATCCCGACTGCAGGTACTTCGACACGATCGTTAAGACGCTTAGGAATGCACACCGCATAGGGCAGGGCGACGTCGAGGAGCTCTCGTGCTTGCGCGACACCTGGCGGGACCGGCCGCAGATGTGGCAGGACCGGCAGGTCTGGCTGCACGGCGACGCGACCCCGGCGAACTTCCTGTTCGGCCACGGCATGGACGTCGCGGCGATCGACCTGGAGCGCATGAAGCGCGGCGACCGGATGTTCGACGTCGGGCGGGTCGCCGGCGAACTCCAGCACGCGTTCATGCGTGACTCCGGCGACCGGCACCGCGCGGAGCCGTTCATCCGGTACTTCCTTTGGGAGTACAGCTGTCATTTCCCCGACCGCGAGCAGACGTTCGAGTCGATCAGCGGGCGCGCGCCGTACTACATGGCGCTGAACCTGCTGCGGATCGCGCGCAACGACTATATCGGCCAGGATTACGGCAGAAGGCTCGTGACGCAGGCGAAGAGGCTGCTGGAAGCCGCCTGAGCGAGCTGATTCCGGGTAGTGGGGCCGGCGGCGGCTTGTCCGTCCTTGCCGGGCCTGTCGCCGTCAGCCTCACCAAACCTGCCGGCCTACACTGGGGCGACGTGCTGGTCGCGCACAACCATCGACGTCGGGCACGGCCGCGGGGAATGACGCACCATCGCCCGGGATGGGCTGCCGATGTTCCCCTGCCGCCACCTCACCAGCAGCACGGGTGTTGCCGTCGCCCTGCCCAGCAAGGAGTACTGACTGCACAGCATGGACATTCGAGCGGTCGCCTTCGACGTGAACGGGACTCTGGTCAGGATCCTGGCCGATGACAACGAAGAGCGGATCTTCCGAGCCGCGGCGCACTTCCTCACCTATCAGGGCGTGGACCTGCACCGGCACGAGGTCCGTGATCTCTATTTCCAGATCGTGAAGGAGCAGCTGCGAGCCAGCCCGGAAGACTATCCCGAATTCGACGCCGTCGGCGTCTGGCGCGACATCATCGAAGGGCACATGACGGATTTCACCCGTGCGCTGCCGACCGGGAAGCTTGAGCAGGTGCCCGTTTTCCTCGCCGAGATGTCCCGCGGCATCTCGCGCCGGCGGCTAGGCCTGTATCCCTACGTACGTGAGGTGCTTGATGCGCTGCGGGAGCGGTACCCGCTCGCGATCGTCACCGACGCGCAGAGCATGTATGCGCGCGGTGAGCTGCATAAGGTCGGTCTGCTCGGCTACTTCGACCCGATCATCGTTTCCGGCGACCACGGGTACCGCAAGCCCGACCGGCGGCTGTTCCAGTTCGCGCTCGACGGTATGGGAGTGGCAGCCGGGAACGCGCTGTACGTCGGCAACGACATGTACCGTGACATCTACGGAGCACGGGAGGCCGGCCTGAAGACCGTGATGTTCGATTCCGACCAGGGTACGAAGGTTTACCTGGATTGCGTGCCCGACTACACGATCACGGACTTCCGCGACCTCTTGAAGATCCTCGAGCCTACCCAAGCCTGACCGCGGCGAGCCCTGCTAATGGCAGCCAGGCCCGCAAAAGTGACGCCAACTCCAAGCGCACAGAATGCCCAGTTCGGGACGCAATTGAGGCGGTCATCCCGACGCGAGCGCCAGGCGCTGGACAACCTCGAAGCCGCGAAGGCGCAGCAGCTCCGCCCGGCCCGAAGTCCGCATCGATGGAGCCTACGGCGCGCAAGGCCGTGACCAGGATGGATGCTCGAGGCGCTCATCGCGACAGCGGATGCCGCGCCGGCAGAGCCAGGCCCTGGCCTGGGCAGGGCGCGGGCTGCCTGGCGGCCCGGCGTTGGATCGGGGGCCTCGGCCGACTCACCCGCGCGGCCGGTCTCGCCGGCGCGCCGAGTTCTCGGCTGCAGCCGGGCAATGCTGATTCACCAGCCGGGCGGGTCGGGCATTCAGGACGCCGGTGAGTTGCTGGAGCGGTCGCGTTCACCAACGGGCCCGGGGCAGCATCATCAGCGCCGCCAGTATAGTCTTTCTACACGGCGTTCAAGAACGCTACTATCCCCGGCTTTACCCGAGTGGTTTCTTGCACGCCCGAGACACGTTCGAGCTACAGGTCGTATTCACTGCCCTGCTGAAAACCATTTACCTGCACACCCACTTCTCACGGAATGCCTACCTCAACCCCTATTGGTGCGGGGCCGGACATGAGCCTAACCAACCAACTCAAGTGCGGGCCTAAATAGACATGCGGGGCGCCCTAGCGCTGCGTTTCGATCCGCGCGCCGCCAGTTTCGCCTAACAACAAACAAGGCAAAATAGCGGGCTAGACGCTAATGCCGCAATGGCGACGGCTGCCGGTCACCGGGATCGCGCGCCACCGTTGCAGTTCCCGTCATCGCATGTCAGTTACACAGTTACTAGTAGTAGAACTCGCCCTCCACGACGTCCGCTCATGCCGCGTACAGCGTGGTCTGCGGGCCAGTTTCGTAGCTGATTCCTCTCGTGACAGAGTGGGCGCTGCGCCAGAACCCGACGACGAACCGCGAACCGGCCGCGACGCCGCCAGGCATCCGACCAGCGGGATGGCCGTTCACGCCGGGCAAGCCCAGCGCGGTCAAGGCAGGAGCCACGATGATCGAGCACACCACCGCAGGCAAAATGTCCCTCGCCCAGCTGGCCGACGGGCACAAATGCCAGCCGTCCGCCATCCTGCGCCTCACCGCCGAGCACAGTCCCGGTGGCGCCTACCCGGCCAACGTCGCCGCCTACATCAACGGGGTGTTCCGCGGCACTATCGCCGCCACCGACCACATGCCCGCCGGGTTGCACCTATTCCTGCCGTAGCGAGTAGCCAGGATTATCATCGGCGACGTCCATATGTCGGCCCGGGACTGTGCTGCGACAACGTCCTGTCATGCCGCATTCAGTGCGGTGGTCGGGTGGTCTGCCTGGCTTGACTTTGACGGATGTGGACGGCCTGTGCGCCCGGCGTAGGCTGTGGGCCTGTGACGCCCGATGAGCGGTGGCTGGCCGCGGTATGGCCGTTCGTCCACGGCCAGCTGCCGGATCCGCCAGCCCGGGTGCTGGAGATCGGGTGCGGGCCGGCCGGCGGCTTCGTCCCGATGCTGCACGCTAGCGGGTACGACGCGACTGGCGTCGACCCTGAGGCACCGCCGGGGCCCTGGTACGTGCAGGCAGAGGTCGAGCGCTACGGCATCCCGGAGCCGGCCGCCGCGATCGTGGCCTGCACCTCCCTGCATCACGTCGCTGACCTCGGCGAGGTGCTGGACCTGGCGGCAGAGGCGCTGATACCTGGCGGCGTGCTGGTGGCGGTGGAATGGGCACGGGAGCGATTCGACGAGGCCACCGCCCGCTGGTGCTTCAGCCGGCTTGCCCAGCCCGAAGATCAGCACGGCTGGCTGGGCGAGCGCCTTGCACAGTGGCGGTCCTCCGGCCGGACCTGGGACGCTTACTGCCGCTCCTGGGCCGAAGCCGAAGGCCTGCACACGGGCCAGGACATACTGCACGAGCTGCACGCCCGGTTCGACTGCCAGGGTCTCGCATACGGCCCTTACTACTTCCCGGACCTCGCCGGCACTAGCGAAGCCGACGAGCAGGCGGCAATCGACGCCGGGCAGATCCAGGCCAACCGCATCCAGTACCACGGCAGGCGCAGGGAAGACACCCAACCGGCCTGACGTGACTGGCGGGCGCCTGCACTAATCCGCTATTGCCGCCGATCGGGTGCGTTGTCAGCCAGAAGGGCCGAAGTACAAAACAGGCTGTAGTACTGACGCGCCGCGAAGACCAAGGTGCTCGGCTGCCTCCTGACACCGGTGAGCGAGGCGAGCGATGACGCTGCCGAAGCAGCCAGGGACAAGATCGCATTCATCAACCACGGTGCCGCTGTGCGGCTGTACGACATCCTGGCGGATCGCCTCAGGCAGTACGACGCCTTGTGCGGCGACGGCGCCCGGAGACTCAGGAGGACGATCCTGAGCGGATCGCGATCCGCGAAGCCCTGGCCTTCGGCAAGGCCCTGTATGACCGGCGCGCGCCCTCGGCCTGAGCGTCGCCGATCTCGCCCTGCGCGCAGAAATGACTGCCGATGAGATTGAGTGCATCGAGGAGGGTGGCACCGAGCCCACCGTCGCCTTGCTGCGGCGCCTCGCTGCCGCGCTGGACGCCGACGTGCGCCTTACCGCAGGCCACGATCTCGGCTCCGTGTGGTTGAGACCCACGCGGCCTGACCAGCCCAGGCTGAGTCCTGCCAGCCGGACACGAGACCCTTCCGGGCCTCCCGCGTCATCGCCAGCCAGCTGCAAGATGGCAGCTCGTCAGCCTGCTACCGAGCGTGGCCCAACCCTCGCCACGGCGACCGCGTATATCCGCCGTTCGGTATGTCGTTGACGACCCGCCGATTGTTGCGCCAGCTGGCGCACGACAAGCTGTTCGGCGCGTTCTCCAGAACGAGTGGCGCCCCGGCGGAGCAGGCACACCTTCCGGGCTGCAGCGTTCCGGTTGAGGGTTCCTTCGTATCGGAACGTCCCAGCGTCGCGTCAGCGGACGTGTTAGCCAGAGCCGCGCGCGGCGGACAGCACGTCGTCGCAGACGGCAGGCATCCCGGTTTCGTCCGCGGCGCGCTGGGTCAGGACCACGACGGTGAGATCTTGCGAGGGCACGTTCGACCACGCCGTCCCGAGTCCGCCCTCCCAGGTGCAGCGGCCGTCGTCGAGCACCGACAGCCCGTAGCCCCAGCCACGGTCGCCGAGGAAGCTGAAACCAGGCCAGACGTTCGCTCGCTGCGCGGCGGTCAGCTGATCGCGCGTCATCTCCGCGGCGGTCGCCGGCTTCAGCACTGGGCTGCCGGCGCGCATCAGCATCCGGCCGAACGCGATCACGTCGTCGGCCGATGACACCAGTCCGCCGCTGCCGTCGGGGAACAGCGGCGGGCGTGACCACTGTCCGTCCGGCGGGTCGCTCACGACGAGCAGGCCGTCACGGTTCTCATACGCGGCCGGAAGCCGGGCGGTGTCGGTGGCGTGAAATCCGGTGTCCTTCATGCCCAGCGGGCCGAGCACCCGCTCGCGCAGGACGTCCTCAAACGGGGCGCCGGCGGCGCGGGCTGCCAGGACCCCGAGCACCTGCGAACCGGACTGATACAGCCACCGCTCGCCCGGCTGGGCCAGCAGCGGCAACTCACCGAGCCGCGCCATCCACGTGTCCGGGTCGGGCATGGCGCCGGGCTGCGGCGGCCCGAACGTTGACAGCTCCCGCTCGAGCGCCGCAGTGAAGATCGGCCACGGCTCTGCCGCCATGAACATCGCACCCTGCATCCCGAATCCCCAGGTGAACGTCAGCAGGTCGCGCACGGTGACCGGACGGCGAGCCGGGACGGTCTGCCCGAGGGGTCCGTCCGGGCTGCGCAGCACCCGGCGACCGGCCAATTCGGGCAGCAGCTCATCGACCGGGCCGTGCAGCTCCAGCAGGCCGTCATCGACCAGCGAGAGCACGGCCGCCGCCGTCATCGGCTTGGTCATCGACGAAATCCGGAACAGGGTGTCCCGCCGCATCGGCGCCCCGCCGACGCCCATCACGCCCGCCGCCGCGACATGCACGACCTCACCGCGGGCCACGGCCGCAACGACACCCGGCGCCTGGCCTTGCTCCACGGCGCGCTCGACGACCTCATCAACCCGGGCGAGCGCAGCGTCGTACCCATCGGCGTTGCTCACCCAGCCAGGCTATAGCCGGACCAGTTCGCCCCATCCGGGCGCGCGGCTCAACCTGCCCTCAGAGCCCGAACCCTCAACGGGTAACCCTGACCGGTCATGGATCCGCGACCAGGACGAGGTCGTGACTGCGCCCCAGGCCGCGCCGCCGCCGGTGGTCAGACCGAGGATCCCGGCTGGCAGCCGGAAGGTGGTAGTGCGCACGGCGTGTTCCGGACCGTGGTGCGGTGCTCCCTGATTGACATGCGCAGGCCGGGTGCCGCAGGCGGCGAGCGCTGCAGCGAGGACAACCACCGTGATGACCATGCCGGCCGGGCCGGATGCTGGTCGCCACCCCGCAGATCGTCGGCTACAGCTTCGCCACCGCGGTGATCCTGGGCGACGCCGACTGCGTGCGCCGTGAGATCGAGCGCCGCCCGGGCCTGGTGACCCGGCCCGATGCCCGGTCGGCACCCCCGACATCGCGACACTGGTCGATGTCCTGCCCGCCGGCCAGACGTGCCACCAGGATCTGTCCTCCCACCTGCGCATTCGTGTCGCGTTCGGGTCGGGCGGCGGCTTCGACTGCCCGTTCACCTACTGCGGGGGCGCCGCCGTAGCCGTGGCGCTGCACCCAGCAGCGCCGCGGCTACCTGGCAGGCGGCGCTGGTGCATGGTGAGGCCATGCGCGATTTCCGTGCCGAATCGGCCCATGCGCAGAACTTGGGGTGCCGTTAGGGCCGCGGTGTGCTGGTGTGTGCCGTCGTTGTGCGGTTCTCCTCAGGGGCCTCTGCGGGCAGCACATCTCGCGGCGGCAGGTGCTGACGGGTGTCAGCCTGGGCGCTGCCTCCGGTTCTCTCGCGCTCGGACTCCTTGTACCGGGGGTGGCTGTCGGCGTAGTAGACCATGGCTATCCATATGGCGAGGGTTACCAGCGCCACTATCGGGATGACGATATGAGCTGCGCTTGATCCTGTCATTTGCGCACACCTCCGCTCCAGATCGCCCCGGTGGCCTAGCCGCCCGCGACGGCGCCCACGTCCCTGGGCGCTGCCCCATCGCCCCGGTGGCCTAGCCGCCCGCGACGGCGCCCACGTCCCTGGGCGCTGCCCCGCCCGGGCGGGCATGGGTAGCGGGAAAGGCCTTCGGGCGGCAGCGCGGGCAGTACCGCGCGTCCGGTGCCAGCGCCAGGAGCCGGGCCGGGATGGCGGCTGCGCAGCGTTCGCAGAGGCCGTACCGGCCGCCGGCCAGCCGGGCGAGCGCTTCATCGGTGTCGGCCAGTGCCCGCCGGGCCGCAACCGCACGGCGCAACAGCTGCCGCAGATTCCTCTCACCGCGCCGGCCGGCAGCCGCCGAGGCGGTGACCGCGGCCGCCTCGTGGTAGGCCAGCGAAAGCTCGGTGACCTCCTGCAGTTGGGCCCGCCACTGGGCCTCCAGCAGTGCCCGCCACACCGGCCCGCGGGTGGGGCCGGAACTTGCAGGTGCCTGGCCGCCCGGAGCGGTCTGCCGTTGTCTCGTGGTCATCTGGTCAGGCACCCGGAAGCGTGCCCAGCGTGACTGGGATGGCATGTGTCTGGCCCGCGCGGGTGATCATCATCTCGACCTTCTGCCCGGGGTGCGCGGCGGCCAGCGACTCCAGCAGAGTCCTGGCGTCCGGTGTCCGGACCGGGCCCAGCCGGCGGATGACGTCACCGGCCCGGAGCCCGGCGCGCTCGGCTGGGCCGCCCGGCGTCACTGCGACTACGCCGACGCCGGCCGGGGCGCCGTCTGCGCCGGTGACGGTGGCGACCTGGGCGCCGAGGGCGGCCCGGTGGGAGTTGGTGACGTGCCCGGACTTGATGATCTGCCGGGCGAAGTCCCGGGCCAGGTTGGACGGTATGGCGAACCCGATGCCCTGGGCCTGGGCGCCGCCCTGCGGGCTGACAGCAGCCAGCGTCGGAATTCCGATCACCCGGCCGGTGGTGGTCACCAGCGCCCCGCCGCTGTTGCCGGGGTTGATCGGCGCGCTGGTTTGGATCGTGACAGGCAGCGCCGTGGCGGGCGTGCTGGCTGTGACTGGCTCGGTGACCGCCCGGCCGGTCGCGGAGATGATGCCTTCCGTGACGCTGCCAGACAATCCCAGCGGGTTGCCGACCGCCAGCACCATGTCCCCGGCACGGGCCTTGCTGGAGTCACCGAACCGGGCCGGCGTCAGGCCAGACGGGTCCTCCGCCCGTATCACCGCCAGATCGCCCCCTGGGTAGGTGCCCACGAGGCGGGCTGGCCGAGGGGCGGGATCACCCGCCAGCTGGACCTGGAAGGAGATGGCCGCTCCGGCTACGTGGGCATTGGTGATGATGTTGCCGTGACGGTCGAGCACCACCCCCGAGCCAAGCCCGGCAGCGGCGCGGATCAACACGACCGACGGCAGCACCTTGCGGACCGCGGGCGCATAGCTCGCCACGGCATCGCCGCCGGCAGATCCCGTGTCACCGGCAGATCCCGTGCCATCACCAGGCACGGCCGCCGTGGGCAGGCGGCTGGCGACAGGTGGCGCGGCACAGGCGGCGACCCCGCCACCGCCGATCACGGCGGCCATCGCTGCGGCGAGCCCCGCCCGCCACGCCCGCCGATCTGTCAGTCTCATTCCCCGGGCTCCCTCACTGGCTAGGCCGGGCCAGCCGGCACAAGCGGCCGGCTGGCAGAGGTCCAGGCAAGCCGGCCGTTGTGCACGGGCCGTGCTGCCGCGGTGGTGACGGTATGAAGGAAGGCGGGCGGGCTCCGGGTTCTCGCGTGGGAGACGCCGGCCCGCTATCACGCGCGGGGCAGGGTGAGGATGATCTGCGCGCCGTGTCCTGGCTCGCTGCGTGCCTCCAGCTGGCCGCCGTGGGCGCGGGCCAGCTCGGCGGCCACGGCCAGGCCGATCCCGCTGCCGGAGACGTGCGCCGCGTCGCGCCCGCGCCAGAACCGGTCGAAGATCCTGGGTAGCTCGTCGGCGGGAATGCCGGCACCGGTGTCGGTGACCTGGAGGGTGGCCTCCGGCCCGGCCGGGCCGGCCTGCACGGTGACCCGGCCGCCAGAGGGGGTGAACTTCAGCGCGTTGGTGAGCAGGTTGGTGATGACCTGATGCAGCCGGTCCGGGTCGGCGAGCACCGCGACGGGGGTGAGCCGCCGGTCCAGGGCGATGTCGGCGGCCTCGAACCGCCCGGCCAGGCTGTCCGCGGCGCTGGCGGCTATCTCGGCCAGGTCTTCCAGGCTCAGGGTCAGCTGGAGGGCGGCAGCGTCGGCGGCGGCGAGGGTCTGCAGGTCGCCGACCATTCGGGCCAGCCGTAGCACCTCGTCGCGCAGCGACGCCAGCTGTCCAGGGGTCGGCTCGGCCACGCCATCCAGCAGTGCCTCGTGACCGGCTTGCAGGACCGCGATCGGGGTCCGCAGCTCGTGGGCGACGTCGGCGACCAGATCGCGGCGGAGCTGCTCCTGCCGGTCGAGGGTGTTAGCCATCAGGTCGAAGGCGGTCGCCAGCTCGCCGATCTCGCCGGGGGCGGAGATCGGCCCGACCCGGGCGGTGCGGTCTCCCCTTCCCATCGCCCTGGTCACGGCGATCAGCCGTTCCACCGGCCGGGTAATCCGCCGGGCGACGGCCAGCCCGGTGAGCAGCGCGAGGAGTGCCGCGAGCCCGGCCGCCCCGGCGATGGCACGCCACAGCGCGGTCTGCAGCGCCTCGTCGGCGGCGCCCAGGCCGGTGCCGGTGAACCGGACCACGGCCTCGCCGACCTGCTGGCCCTGGACCACGATAGGGGCGGTGACCTGCGGGATTGAGGCGGGCCTGCGAAAGCCCGGGGAAACGGCGGCGGCCCGGCCGGCTCGGTCCCTTACCTCCACATCCGCGCCGACGCGGGCGGCCAGGTCAAGCACCGGAGCCAGGTCCGCGCCCGCCCAGCTGTCATTGCGGTTCCACGCCGCGCCAGCGGCCACCGCGATCGCGCTGGTCAGATCGGAACGCTGTCGGCTCGCCAGGTTCGCGACATCCGCCGCGGCGAACGCCGCTGCCAGCCCGGCGAGCAGCGCCACTGCGGCCAGCGCGACGGCGAGGAACGCCAGCGCCAGCCGCAAGCCGATCGCGTCGCTCCGGGAGCCAGGGCGTCTCAGTCCGGCATCAGTCATCGCGGGCCAGCCCCAGGCGGTAGCCGCCGCCCAGAACCGTCTGGACGATCCGCGGATTGCTGGGATCGTCCTCGATCTTGCGGCGCAGGTTCTTCACGTGCGAGTCGATCGTGCGCTCGTATCCTTCGAACTCATAGCCGCGTACCCGGTTGATCAGCTCAAGCCGCGAGTACACCCGGCCGGGCACGGTCGCCAGCGCGACCAGGATGCCCCACTCGGTCGGCGTCAGATCCACTGTGATCCCGCGCACCTCGGCCACCCGCCGGGGTTCATCGATGAGCAGTAGCCCGCCGCCGTA
>DATGVY010000778.1:0-2000 GCA_035299845.1 Streptosporangiaceae bacterium | reverse complement strand
CAGTCGTAGTGACTGAGAAATCCCCGGGATCATGGAACTAGGCCGGGTGCGGCCGGGCTGGCGGGAGGAGACTACGCACCATGCAGCACGCGTTGCCCGCGGGGCTCCGGCAGGCGGCCGAGGCGGCCAGGGGGTTCATGCCTGCCGCCGAGGGCCTGGCGCTATTCGAGACCGCTGCTGGCTACGCGAAGATCGGCCCGGTCGCCGAGATCGGGACCTACTGCGGGAAGTCCACGATCTACCTGGCCGCGGCCGCGCGGGCGACGGGCCAGCTGGTCGTGACGGTCGATCACCACCGCGGCTCGGAGGAAAACCAGCCGGGCTGGGAGTATCACGACCCCGGGCTCGTCGACCCGGCCACCGGGCGGCTCGACACGCTGCCGCATTTCAGGTCAACCCTCGCGGCCGCCGGCCTGGAGGATCACGTCATCGCGGTGGTCGGCAGGTCAGCGGATGTCGCTGGGCTGTGGCGGGCGCCGCTCGGCATGCTGTTCATCGACGGCGGCCACACTGACGCGGCTGCCCAGGCCGACTACCAGGGCTGGGCGCCGTGGATCGCGCCGGGCGGCGCGCTGGCCATCCATGACGTGTTCCCTGACCCGGCCGACGGCGGCCAGCCGCCCTACCGGGTGTACCTGCGCGCGCTACGCTCCGGCGCATTCACCGAGGTACGCCATCAGGGCTCGCTACGGGTGCTCGAGCGGACCGGGGAGGGCATCGGCTGAGCAGCCACAGGCGGCGGTGTCCGCTGGGACGGCGACCGGCCATCTTCTTGCCGCGTTACGGAAGATACCCGAGCCGCCGGTCGCGCCGGACAGCGCGTCGGCGGCCAGGATGATCGCGGCGGCCGTCCAGCTGCTCTGCTCGGCAGGAAAGTGCGCCTGGTTCGCGTACTGCCAGCCGGTCCAGTACCCGCCCAGCGGATCCCGCAGGTGCTGGATGCCCGCGAACAGCTCCGCTGCCCGGACCCGGTCGCCCAGTGCGTCAAGGGCGAGCACGAGCTCGCAGGTCTCCGCGCCGGTCACCCACGGCTGGTCGCTGACGCAGCGAGTGCCGATGCCGGGCACGACGAAGGTGTCCCAGCCCGCCGCCAGGCGGTCGTGCCCGGAACTTCCCCGGATCGGCCCGCCGAGGACCGGGTAGTACCAGTCCATCGAGAAATTGCTCTTGTCGGCGAACGCCTCCGGGTGGCAGGCGACCACATGCCCGAGCTGGTCGGCCGAGAGTTCCCAGTCGGGCTGCGGCTGGTTAACGTACTCGGCCAGGGCGACGGCGCACCGCAGGCTCTGGTGCGCGCTTGAGCAGCCCGCCAGCAGGGCATAGCCGGCCGCCGTACCCGCGGCGGTCCGCTCCCAGGCGAGTTCGCCGCGGGCAGTCTGCAGGCCGAGCACGTAGTCGGTCGCCCGCCGCACGGTCGGCCACATCGCTGCGGCGAACTCCTCATCTCCGGTGACGAGGAACTCATGCCAGACGCCGACGGCCGGATAGGCGACCTGGTTGCTCTCCGCAGCGTGGTCGGTGACCATGCCGCCCGTCGATGTCTTCGGCCAGGAGCCGTCCTGCCGCTGCGTCGCCCGCAGCCAGTCGTAGGCCCGCCTGGCGGCCGGTCGGAGCCCGCACGCGCTCAGCGCCATCGCGCACTCGACGTGGTTCCACGCGTCGACATGACCGTCGGGCCAGCCGATGGCCCCGTCCCGCTGCTGCGTGGCGGCGATGCTGCAGCCGGTGGCCAGGATGTCCTGCCCGGTCAGAATGCCGGAAACCTCGGGCAGCCAGGCCGCGGCGCTATCCCTGGCCGACATCTCACGCCACGGCATGGGCCTGCCCGCGGGCGTGGGCTTGCCCCGGAACCTGGGCTTGCCCGCGAACCTGGGCCTGCCCACGGGCGTGGGCTTGCCCGCGAACCTGGGCCTGCCCACGGGCGTGGGCTTGCCCGCGAACCTGGGCCTGCCCGCGAACCTGGGCCTGCCCGCGAACCTGGGCCTGCCCGCGAACCTGGG
>DATGVY010000777.1:0-1919 GCA_035299845.1 Streptosporangiaceae bacterium | reverse complement strand
ATCGAGACCCGGGACCGCGGGCTGGCCGCCGCACCGCGGGCCGCCGCGCTGATGGCGGCCGAGCTTGGCTGGGACGAGGCGCGCACCAGCCGGGAGGTCACGCAGTTTGGCCAGGCGGTCGCGGCGGAGCTGGCCGCCCAGGCCGAGCCCGACGACCAGCTCGCCTACCAGGCGCGGCTGAAGGCTCCGGACCCGGTCCCGTTCTACCGGACGCCGTCGCCCCCGGCCAGCTCGCCCAGCTGACACGTCGAGCGAGGCCAGCACAGCGCGATCACGTGATGGTCACCCGAGCCGACGGTCACCTGCGAACTGGCCACGTTGCCTCCCGCTCCGGCGTTAGTTCCGGCCGGCCCGGATCTAATGGCCGGCTGACCGCACGATCCAGCTGACAATGCCTTTTGCGAGGCGCTGCGCGCCGATGCCTGGCGTCGGTTCGCGCGCGAAAGGTCCGGATGGGCCCGCGCGCGGCCGGGCAATTTGCGCGCTCCTGCCGAATGGGGGACGCTGGCTGCATCTGGTACGGATTGGCGCGAGAAAAGGCGGATTCTTGTCAGCAGAACGGGACCGGGGAGCAGACCCGGCCGATGAGGGGCCGGTGCAGCTCGACACCAGCGTGGCCCATATGGCCCGGGTGTATGACTACTGGCTGGGCGGGAAGGACAATTTCGCCGCGGACAGGGCCGCCGCCGAGCAGGCGATCGCCGCCAACCCCGGCATCCTGCGGGATGTCAGGGCGAACCGGGCATTCCTCGCCCGCGCGGTGCGCTACCTGGCCGCAGAGCGCGGAATCCGCCAGTTCCTTGACATCGGCACCGGCATCCCCACCGCGAACAACACCCACGAGGTCGCCCAGTCGGTGGCGCCGGAATGCCGGGTCGTCTACGTGGACAATGACCCGGTGGTGCTGACCCATGCGCGCGCGCTGCTGACCAGCGCGCCGGAGGGCGCTACCGCCTACATCGATGCCGACTTGCGTGACACCCGGAGGATCCTGGAGCGCGCGGCGCAGACGCTGGACTTCAGCCGCCCGGTGGCTGTCACGCTGCTGGCCATCCTGCACCTGATTCCCGACGAGGATGACCCGCGCGGCATCGTTGCCACGCTGATGGCCGCCACGGCGTCGGGAAGCTACCTGGCGCTCAGCCATCCGGCCGGTGACATCCGGCCCGCGGCCGTGGCGGAGATGTCCAGGCGGATCAACGCGCGGCTGGGGTCGACCAGGGGAACCATGCGCAACCACGCGCAGATCGCGCGTTTCTTCGATGGCCTGACGCTGGTGGAACCGGGCGTCGTGCAGCCGCAGTGGTGGCGCCCCGCGACTCCAAGCTCCGACGCCGAGGTCGCGGTCTGGTGCGGCGTGGCCAGGAAGGCGTAGCAGTCACTGACCTGGCCGGGCGGTGGCAATGGCGCCGAATGTCACGGTGATCTGCCGGAAGCCGAGTGAGTGCAGCATGCCGTTGAGCATGTTCCTGGTGTTCTTCTGCGCCTCGGCGATGAGCTGGCTGCGGCGAGCGGCTGTCCCGATCTTCTGCTGCGCCAGGATGTAGATCTGCTGCTGGCTATTGGGGTTACCGGCGAAGAAGTTCCCGATCCGGTCAAGCAGCCCTTGCTGCTGGGCGTAGACGTAGGACTGCCGGACGTTGAGCACGGCCGGCTCGAGCTGCGCGGGCGGGAGAGTCACCGTCACGGCCGTCCGGTCCGGCGAGACCTGAATGGCCCGGCTTTTCAGCTGCGAGAAGTCGACGAACGCGATATCGGTGCCCTGCCCGATGAACAGCGTCTGGCTGCCTTCGATAAACGAGGGCAGAAACGAGGCCTGCCTGGTCAGGTCGACGACCACCTGGAACGAGCCGCTCGCCGCCTCATAGCGGCTCAGCTGCGTGATCGATTTCAGCAGCACAGGCCCGCTGCGATCGGTG
>DATGVY010000776.1:0-6130 GCA_035299845.1 Streptosporangiaceae bacterium | reverse complement strand
CGGCCGGGCAGCCCGCCGGGGGCAGCCGCTCGCCGCGGCCCTCATCACCTGCGTGCCCGCTGGGCCGGTCACGCGGTCAGAGGAAAGCCTTGCCGCCGCGTGGGCGCTCGGGCAGGCCCGCGGCCGGGCAGCCCGCCGGGGGCAGCCGCTCGCCGCGGCCCTCATCACCTGCGTGCCCGCTGGGCCGGTCACGCGGTCAGAGGAATGCCTTTCCCTCGCCCCGGTATGTCGGCACGGTCGCGGCGATCGCGTCGCCGTCGATCAGGTGCAGTTCGCCGAACCGCTCGCACAGCTCGCCCGCCTTGGCGTGCCTGAGCCAGACCCGGTCGCCAATCCTGAGTCCGTCCGCGGCCCGGCCGAGCAGGGGAGTCTGTACCTCGCCCGCCCCCTCGTCCTTGTCCAGCCGCAGCCCGGCCGGCAGGAACGGCCGCGGCAGCCGGGTGGCATCGCCGGCACCGGACGCGAGGTAACCGCCGCCGAGCGCGGTGACCACGCCGGGCCCCGGCCTGCGCACGACGGGCAGCGCGAACAGCGCAGCGGGCCGGCCGGAGAAGCCGCGGTAGCTGTCGAAGAGCCCGGGCTGGTAGAGGCCCGACCCGGCGCCGATCTCCGTGACCGCTGCCTCGGTCGTCGTCTTCTCGACGGACCCGGTGCCGCCGCCATTGACGAATTCCAGCGGTGCCACTGCGCGGACCGCCGCCACGATGGCGGCGCGCCGGACCGCCAGTTCCGCGCCGGACTTGCGCTGCATGTACCGGATGGCCCGGCCGTAGAGCGGCCGTCCCGCCGGGTTGTCCCCGACCCCGGCGATCTGTCCTTCGTACGCCATCAGGCCGGCCAGCCGGAGTCCGGGCCGGCCGGCGATGTCCCTGGCCAGGGCGGCCGCATCGGCCGGAGTGCGGACCGGGGACCGGCGTGCGCCGACCCTGATCCGCCCGCCGAGGGCGATGTAGGAGGTGTCGATGTCGATGCAGACCCGGATGGGCCTGGGCTCGGCGGTGCCCGCGATGGCCTTCTCGATCAGGTCGAGATGCTCAGGGCAGTCGACCATGACGGTGATGGCCGCCGCCGCGGCATCGCCGGCCAGCCGGCCGAGCGCGCCGGAGTCCGCGGTGGGGTAGGCAACGAGGATGTCGTCGCTGGATCGGGACCCGGCTAGCCAGAGCGCCTCGGGCAGCGTGTAGGCCATGATCCCGCGGAATCCGTCCATCGCCAGGACCCGGCTGATCACCCCGCGGCACCGCACGGACTTGCTGGCTACCCTGATCGGCTTGCCAGCGGCCCGGCGGGCCATCGACTCGGCGTTGGCCCGCATCGCCGCCAGGTCCAGGACGGCGAAGGGCGGCTCGAGATGCGCGGTGGCCGTATTGTAGCGCCGCAGGTCGGCCGCTGCCGCGGGCGTCATCACTCGGTGTCTTTCGTCAGCTCTGCGTAGTCGGCCGGAGCCAGCAGGCCCGGCGGGAGCTGGCCGTCAGCGGTGGCCAGCCGGACCCTGAAGAGCCAGCCGGCGCCGTACGGATCGGCGTTGACAAGTCCTGGGTCATCGTTGATCTCCTCGTTGACCTCGGTCACCTCCCCGTCCACCGGCGAGTAGATGTCGCTGACCGACTTGGTGGACTCGACTTCTCCGCAGGGCTCGCCGGCGGTCACCGCGCTGCCAGCCGCGGGCATGGAGACGTACACGACATCCCCGAGCGCGCGCTGCGCGTGGTCAGTGATGCCGACAGAGGCGATAGATCCGTCGATCGCCACCCATTCGTGTTCGGGGGTGTAGTGCAGTCCTGGTGGAACGGTCATGCTTGCCTCTCATCTGCGAATCAAGATCATTTGCGAATCTGGCCGGTCAGCCCCTATCAGGCAGGCCGGCGGTAGAACGGGAGCGGTACCAGGACGGCGGGCTCGGCACTGCCCCTGATGTCAACGGCCAGCCGGCCGCGGGCGCCATCACCGTCCGCCTGGCGCGCCACCGCCGGGTCGAGGTAGGCCAGCGCGATGGGCATGCCGAGCGTCGGGGACGGCGCGCCGCTGGTGACTGTCCCGCGAGCCTGGCCGTCCCAGAGCACGCTGTACCCGTGCCTGGGCACTCGCCGCGACTGGCCGGCCAGCCCGGCCAGCGTGCGGCGCGGTACGCCCTGCGCCCGCTCCGCGAGCGCCGCGCGGCCAACGAAGTCGCCGGGCTTGTCGAACTTCACCACCCGCCCCAGGCCAGCGTCGAACGGGGTCACGTCAGGGCCGAGCTCGTTGCCATAGAGGGGCATCCCGGCCTCGAGCCGGAGCGTATCGCGGGCAGCTAGGCCTACCGGAACCAGGGCGCCCCCGGAGCCGGCCTCGCTGAGCGCGGCCCAGAGCCGCTCGGCGTCCCCGGGCCTGGCGAAGATCTCGAACCCGTCCTCTCCGGTGTACCCGGTCCTGGCGAGCAGCGTGGCGGCACCTGCCACCTGAGCCGCGCGCCCGGTGTAGTACTTGACCCCGGTCAGCTCGATGCTGGCGAGCGGAGCGAGGATGGCAGCGGCCCGAGGTCCCTGAACCGCGATCAGCGCGTAGTCCGCCGTCTGGTCCGACACAGTGGCCGCGCGCCCGCCTGCCCGCTGCCGCAGCTCCTCGTAGACCACGCCGGTATTGGCGGCGTTCGCGACGACGAGGAATTCCTCGCCGCCCAGCCGGTAGACGATCAGGTCATCGAGCACCCCGCCGTCCGGCGCGCAGATCATCGTGTAGCGGGCCCGGCCGGGCGCCAGGGCAGACAGGTTGCCGACCAGCGCATAGTCGAGCGCCTCGGCCGCATCCGGGCCGGTCACGCTGATCTCGCCCATGTGCGACAGGTCGAACAGCCCGGCACCGGTGCGCACCGCGCGATGCTCCGCAAGCTCGCTCCCGTACCGCAGCGGCATCAGCCAGCCGGCGAAGTCAGTCAGCGTCGCGCCAAGCCGCTCGTGCACGGCCGTCAGCGGAGTCCGCCTCGGTTGGCTGGCATCGGGATCGGTCATCTGCGGCGCTCCAGGGCCGGGCCGGGTCATTGGCGCCGGACGGAGCCGGCCCGCGGCCCGCGGTGGTAGCCCGGCAGGTGCGCCAGGGCGTGTCCGGTGCGGCAAGCCTACCGGGAGCGGCCCGGGCATGCTGCTGCCAGGGGCAGCGGCGCCCGGCAGCCCGTTCGGTGTGGCCAGAGCGGGCTGGTGCCGTTGAACTTCAGGTTCAACGGACCGGTCGGTGACACGCTGGCGATCAGTGTCTACTGCGCTGCCCGGTTCATCGACACGACCGATGCAGCTGCCTGCGGCCCGATCGTCATGAACGCTCCGGAGCTGCGGAATGGCGGCCAGCGGTGCCGCGTCTGGCTGCGCCACCGGTAGCGCGGACGAGCAGGAACGCCTGGGCTGCCAGCCGGCCGGCCCAGGCACCCGGCACGCCGGGCTCCGAAATGCGCGGTGCGGCCCGCGTGACGCGCTCGGCGTGATATTCGAGATGCATGGAACTGCTCACCGAGGACGAGATCATCGCTCAGCTCAGCGGCACGCCCGGCTGGGCACGCGAGGGCTCCAGCATCACCCGCAGCGTGACGCGCGAGGACTTCCGCGCCGCGATGCTCTTTACCGGAGCCGTGGCGTACCTGGCCGAGGAAGCCAACCATCATCCGGACATCCTGATCCAGTGGAACCGGGTGACCCTGACGCTGTCCACGCACTCGGCCGGCGGCCTGACCGCCGCCGACTTCAACCTGGCGGGACGGATCAACGCGCTGGCCTGAGCGCGGACCGCACGCCGTCCTGGTCGCGCCAGGCGCGAACCGGAGCACCGGCGCCAGCCCGCGGTGCTGGCCGGGTACCGCCGCCTGCCGGCGGTGCGGGCCGGGTACCGCCACCAGCGCATCCGCTGGCCTTCGTCCGTGGGCGGCGCCACGCCCCCGGGTGGCGCCGCCCACTGGACGAAGGTCCCCCTCCGCTTGCCGCGACCCCGTGCAGCGGCTGGCGACCAGGCCCGGCAGTGCCGCCGGACGCACGCGCAGCCGGCCGGTCCCCGTCCGGGCCAATCCGGCCCCGGACGAAGGTCCCCCTCCGCGACTTGCGGTTCCCCCGATACCCCCGGCGCTCTGCTGGAACCGGCTCACCGTGCCCAGAGCGCCGCGTGGGTCTCCAGTTATACACGCTGTCCTGCATCGATTACAGCTAGTTACAGGATTGACCTCCCGGGCGGCTTCATCATGACTGTCCGCAACCATCCGCCGCGCCTGGGCAGCTGCCGCGGGCATGCCGTTCAGCCGGTTGAATTCATCGCGGAGATGCTCGATGCCGCTGACGAAACTTGCTCTCCGGGCCTTAGCCGAAGTCACACGGCAGATGCTTGATGCCGTTGATGAAACCGGACAGGAGCCGGTCAGGCTCCGCGGCAGCGCGGATGCCGGGCACCCGCTGCAGCAGCTCGCGCAGGATGGCCGTGATCTCCCGGCGGGCCAGGTGCGCGCCGAGGCAGAAATGCGGGCCCGCGGCACCGAAGCCGACGTGCGGGTTCGGTGCCCGGCTGATGTCGAACCTGCCCGGATCGGCGAAGACCGCCTCGTCGCGGTTGGCCGACCAGTAGAACAGCACCGCCTTGTCGCCCTCGCGGTAGGCGTGCCCGTTCATCACATGATCCCGGGTCAGCGTGCGCCGCATGTAGATGACCGGCGACACGTACCGCACGATCTCCTCTACCGCGCCGCCGATGCGGCCCGCCAAGTCGCCGAGCAGCAGCGCGCGCTGATCGGGGAAGTCGGTCAGCAGCATCAGCGAGTGTGATATCGCGTTCCTGGTGGTCTCGTTGCCTGCCACCACGAGCAGGATGAAGAACGAGGCAAGCTCGGCCGGCGTGAGCTGCTCGCCGTCAATGTTGGCGCTGGCCAGGGCCGACGTCAGGTCGTCGGCTGGCCGCTCCTGGCGCTGCGCCGCCAGGTCCGTGACCAGTGCCGCGAGTTCCTGCCCGGCGGCGAGGATCTGGGTGATGGCCTCGTCCATGTCCTCGCTGATGAACTCGGGATCTGCCCCGGACAGAATGATGTTGGTGTTCCGCAGCACCATGTCGTAGTGGTCGCCGCTGATGCCCATCATGTCGCAAATGATCTTCAGCGGCAGCCTGGCCGCCACCTGCCCGACGAAGTCCCCTGGGCCGCTCGCCAGCAGGTCATCCACGATGACAGCGGCGGTGCTCTGTACGTCAGCCTCGAATCTCTTGATCATCCTCGGGGTGAACGCCCTGGACACTATCCGGCGTAGCCGGGCGTGCCGCGGATCGTCCATGTTGATCATCGAGCCGAAGTACTCGTTGAACTCGACCGGAAGATCCTCGACGCTCGTGGCGCCCCGGCCGGAGCAGAAGACCTCCGGGTTCCGGCTCGCCTCCGCCACGTCCGCGTGCCGGACCAGCGCGTAGTACCCGCCGCCCGGATCAGCGAACGGGGATTCCGGCTCGGCGAAGAACGGCGGCCGGTCGAGCGAGCGCAGCCGGGCGAAGTCGGCATGACGCTGTGCCAGGGACCGGGCCCAGAAGTCGTTGCTCGACAGGTCGATGTCGGCGAAGGCCGGCGTGCGGCTCGGTGTCGTCACGGGCGACCGCCTTCCGGCTTGGACACCGCTGCAATCCATAGTCGCATAACCGGCGCGCCAGCCCGGGCGCGAGCGCGCGTGCCCTGGCCATGGATAAGGGCCGCGCGCCAGCCGGGCGCGAGTGCGCGTGCCCTGGCCATGGATAAGGGCCGCGCCAGCCGGGCGCGAGTGCGCGTGCCCTGGCCAGGGACGAGGGCGCGCGCCAGCCCGGGGGCGCGACGGGGGCTACCGGCTGATCGAACCGCACATCCACGGGCTGCGAGCAGGCAGCGACCCCCTCAGGCCGCCGGTCGCCATCGCGATCGCCACGGGAAGCGACACGCCGCTGATGTCTGCCACGGTGCAGGCGATGACGGTGCCACCGGTGCGCAGCAGCACCCAGCGGTCGGCGGCGGTGTCCTCGATGACGACGTGGGGCGCCCGCGGGTCCGGGGGCGGCAGGCAGGCCGCGATGGCCCGCAGCCGTGCGTTCAGCGTGGCGCGGGGCTCGCCGAGACGCCGTGCCAGCTCGGCACGCAGGCCGGCCAGCCGTGGATCGGCCGGCAGCCCGGCCT
>DATGVY010000775.1:0-3725 GCA_035299845.1 Streptosporangiaceae bacterium | reverse complement strand
ACAAGGCCAACCTGCAGGGCACCGGCACCACGATCGTCGAGGTCAGCCCGGGCGGCCACCGGACCAGGTTCGCGCACATCAGCGCGTCCAGGCTGCCGGGCGCCTGCCCGGGCGGTGTCGGCCTGACCACCGCGCTCGCCGTGGTGCACGGCTGGGTCTTCGTCGGCAGCCTGCCCACGTCGAACGGGATGTCCCCGACGGCCAAGGCCGGCTGCATCATCGTGCTGAACAGCCATGGCCGAGTGCGGAAGACATTCTCCGGGCATGGCATCAACGGGCCGTGGGACATGACTTCACTCCGGCTGGGCCGGTTCGCCGACCTCTTCGTCACCAACGTGCTGAACGGCACCGTCGCCGCCAACGGCGCCACCGTGCACCGTGGCACGGTGCTCAGGCTCACGCTCGGATTCCGGCACCGGCACGCGCCTAGGCTGCTGGCCATCCGCAGGATCGGCTCCGGATTCGCCGAGCGGACCGACCCGGCGGCGCTTGTCGTCGGACCGACCGGAGTCGGGATCGGCCGCGGCGGGTCCCTGTACGTCGCGGACAGCGTGACCAACAGGATCGCCGTCATCCCGGCCGCTGTGATGCGTCACACCAGCGCGGGCACCGGCATCACGGTGACCAAGAACGGCGCGCTCGCCACCCCGCTTGGCCTGGCCATCGCGCCGAACGGTGACGTGCTGACGGTCAACGCCGCGAACGGCAAGATCGTCGAGACCACGCCGGGCGGCACCCAGGTCGCCACCCGCCAGCTGGACAGCTCGGGTAGTCCGGCCGGCGCCGGAGCCTTGTTCGGCCTGGCGGTGAAGGGGCACGGGCCCGTGCGGGGCGTCTACTACGTGGACGACGCGACCAACACGCTGCGCCTGCTGCACTAGGCAGTGCATCCAGCGCTGCCGGCGTGTCACTCGCGACACGCCGGCAGCGCTTTCTAAGGCAATCTAAGGAAAGCGCTAGACCGCGCCATAGGCTCCTATGGCGTGGACCCCGTACGAAACCCTTACGCGCCGGGTGCCGGGCAGCGGCCGCCCGAGCTGGCAGGCCGTGATCGCGAAATCGGGCAGTTCGAGGTCGTGCTCGAGCGCGTCGCGCGCGGACGGCCGGAGCGCAGCATGGTCCTGACCGGGCTGCGCGGCGTCGGCAAGACGGTGCTGCTGAACGCGTTCAGGTCGATGGCGATGCAGCGCCTCTGGGGCACCGGCAAGATCGAGGCCAGGCCAGACCAGTCGATCAGGAGGCCGATGGCCGGCGCCCTGCACATGGCCGTGCGCGAGCTCGCGCCGCGGCACCGGGCCCCGGACCGGATCGACCACTTCCTCGGCGTGCTCAAGGCCTTCGCCACCCGCGATCCGGCGGCGCCGAAGGGATCACTCTCGGCCCAGCTGGGAATCGACGTGCCCGCCGTGCGCGGCCGCGCCGACTCCGGCGACCTGGAGATCGACCTGACCGAGCTGCTGGCCGACGCCGCGTCCGTCGCCGCCGACCTGAGTGTCGGGATCGCCCTGTTCATCGACGAGATGCAGGACGTGCGGGCCGCGGACATCTCCGCGCTCTGCGCGGCCTGCCACGAGTTGTCGCAGTCCGGCGGGCCGCTGATCGTAGTTGGGGCCGGCCTGCCGCACCTGCCTTCGGTGCTGTCCGCGAGCAAGAGTTATTCGGAACGGCTGTTCAGGTACTCCTCGATCGACCGGCTGGACCGGGAAGCCGCCGATGTCGCGCTGCTCGCGCCGGCCCGGCGGGAGGGCGCAGACTTCGAGCCTGCGGCGCTCGACGCGCTGTATGCGGCCGCCGACGGGTATCCGTACTTCGTGCAGGCGTACGGGAAGGTGGCCTGGGACGTCGCGGCCTGCAGCCCGGTGACGGCCGGCGACGTCGGCGTGGCGGGCCCGCTGGCCGCCGGGGAACTCGCCGTCGGGTTCTTCGGCAGCAGGTACGAGCGCGCCACCCCCGCGGAGCGGGAGTACATGCGGGCGATGGCGGTGCTCGGCGACGAGCCCGTACAGACCGCCGAGGTGGCCGATGAGCTAGGCCGCAAGCCGTCCAGTGTCTCGCCGGCCCGGGACAGCCTGATCAAGAAGGGCCTGATCTACAGCTCGGAGCGCGGTCTCATCGCGTTTACCGTCCCGCATTTCGGCCGCTTCCTGCGTGCCCAGCCGGCCTGACCGCCTCTTTGACTGTCTCGGGCAATCTACCGGAGTTTCTAGAATTCCCTAGAAAATGACAGATCGCCGGGCCTGCGCTCCCGGCACGGCCGGAATCCCGAGGCCGGGGTCGGTCGGCGCGGACAGCATCGGGGCGGGAGCCCGCACCAGCCGGCGGACCCGGTCACGATCAGGGGCCGGCCGCAGGGGTCCGGGCGGCCACGGCACTACCTTCCCGGTGGCCGCGTCGACGAGGGCAGCCTGGATGGCCGGCCGGTGCTGCCGGAGGAACACGGCGAACACCAGCTCGACCGGCCTGCCGCTCGCCTCGCCCGGGTAGACCACATAACGCCAGCACAGCTCGCGCCACATGTCGGCCGGCTCAGCCGCGGTGACGAGGTCGGCATGCCTGCGCCACTGCGAACTCCGGTGCAGCGCCGCCAGCGTCCGTGCTGCCGGGACGATCCGCAGCTCGCAGGGTTCCGAGTAGCCGAGCCTGACCAGTCCCTCGCCGACCTCCGGTGACAGCGCGGCGATCAGCGCAAGCTCGGCGGCGAAGATCCCGAGCGCCAGGATGGCGGCCACCCCGTGGTACGTATGAGTCAGCGGCGGCAGCCCGACGGTGGTCAGCGCGGCCGCGGAGAGCAACGCCGACCTGGCCAGCGCCCGGCCGCTGACCGGGGCAGCGCTGAAGTCGCCGAAGCAGCCGCAGCCGATGCCCGGCCTGGTGGCCCGCAGCTCGATCAGCGCGCAGGTCGCGACGAGGAACAGCAGCGCGGTGCCGAGCCGCACGACATTCGTGGGCGCGCCCTGGCCGATGCTCCCGGCAGTGAGGATCAGCCCGACGCCGAGCGTGAGCTCGGTCGCGCACACGATCATGGCAACCGGGCGCCGCAGATGCACGGGAAACAGCGCGGTCGGGCCGAGCGCCACGTCGACCGTCCGCGCCCGCAGCACGTGCAGGAGTTTCGCCGCGCAGCCGCCGAGCAGCAGTGACGAGAGCAGCGGGATCTGCACCTCCCGGACCACGTGGGGCAGCAGCATGGTCAGCCGCCTATCGTGATCGTCGCGTTGAAGCAGCCTCGCTCCAGCTCACCGCCGAGCGCGACGAAGCTGGCCTGGGTCAGGTCCGCGACCCGGCTGCGGGGCGAGGTGCCGCAGGTGACGCATCTGTCATTGAACAGCCGCGCGACGGCGGCACAGCTCGTGACCGGCAGCGAGCAGGAACTGCCCGTGCAGTCGTTGCGGACTAGTAAGACGCTGCCGATGGACAGGTAGGGCAGCCGGATGTTGGCGGGTGTCCCCGGGCCCTCGGCGCAGCGGACCTCCGGGTCGAGCGCCGGATACGCCAGGCCGAGGATGCCCGGCGGCTCGTCGGTCGGCTCATGCCATGTGGCCGAGCCGCTGATGGCATCCGGCACGTGGCCGCTGACCAGCGCAGGAGCGGGCATCTGGTCAACGCGGTAGGCGGGCTGGTAGGTGGCGGGGACTAGCCCGTCAAGTACACCGCCCCGCCGGAGCCCGATCACGTCGAACAGGTAGCCGGGCTCCAGGTTCGGAAAGCGGACCTGGATACGGCCG
>DATGVY010000774.1:0-4369 GCA_035299845.1 Streptosporangiaceae bacterium | reverse complement strand
GTGCTGGCCGGCCTGGGCTCCGCCGTGCTCGCCGGGCCTGGCTCCGCCGCACTCATCGGCCCGGCTCGCGCGCACTCAGCTGACTGGATCGGCTCATCTGCACAGCCTGGCCGGCTTGGCACGTCCCCGTCCCCGGTACGGCTGCTGACCCGGTACTCATGCCAGCGCTCCTTCAGCACCATCGTAGAGCGCCCGGTACTGGGCGTACCGCTCCGCGTACACCGCGCGGGCCTGGTCATCGGGGTGATAGGCGCGCGGCGCGACCTGCACCGTCCTGGTGACCGCGTCCGCGGCGCCGGCGAACGTCCCCGCAGCGAGGCCAGCGAGCACGGCCGCGCCGAGCGCGGTCGGCTCCTCGGCCAGCACCGGCTGGATCGTCCGGCCGGTCACATCGGCCTTGATCTGCAGCCACAGCCCGCTGCGGGCGCCGCCGCCGACCACCCGGATCTCCTGGCCGGCCAGGCCGAGCGCGTCCAGCCGGCCGAGCACGTCGTTCAGCGCGAACGCGCACCCCTCAAGCACCGCCCGGGCCAGGTGACGGCGCTCGTGGTTCATGCCGAGCCCGGCGAACACGCCGCGCATCCGGTCATTCCATCTCGGCACCGTCGCGCCGGACATCGTCGGCAGGAACAGCACGCCGTCCGCGCCGGCCGGCGCCTGAGCGGCCTGCACGAACAGCCTGGCCTGGTCGATGCCGAGAATGGCGCGGGCGCACCAGAGCGTGCAGCCGCCGGAGACGAAGCCCGGGTTCTCCACCAGCAGCAGCCCGGTGATCGCATGCGCATGGGTCTCCACGACGCGTTCGGTGTCGAATACCGCGCTCGGCGCGGTCACCGCGACCGGCTCGGCGGTCCCTGTCACGTCCGCGACCAGCCCTGGCGTGATCGCTCCCGCCCCGACGCAGGCGGCATGCTCGTCGCCGGTCCCCGTTACCACCGCGCAGTTCGTGGTGAGCCCGAGTTCGGCCGCCGCTGCCGCCGTCAGCGTCCCGGCGACCTGCGCGGACGGGCGGATCTCGGCCAGCACCGCGGGATCGAGGCCGGCTGCCGCCAGCATGCCCTCGTCCCATCCGCCGGCCCGCACGTCGTAGAGCAGGGTGGACGAGGCGTTGGCGTGATCTTGCGCGAGCACGCCGGTGAGCCAGCCGAGCAGGTAGCCGCCGACCGGCGGGAAGGAACTAGCGCGGGCGAAGGTGGCAGGCTCGTTGTCCCGCAGCCACATCAGCTTGGGCGCGACATGCGACGCGTCGGCGTTCAGCCCGGTAGTGGCGAAGATGCGGTCGGCGCCCAGCTGGTCGGCCAGCGCGGCCGCCTGGCCGGCTGCCCGGCGGTCGAGCCAGATGATGGCCGGACGCAGCGGGCGGAGCTTGCTGTCGACCGCGACAACCCCGTCCACCTGTGCCGCCAGCCCGAGATGGGATACCTGCGCGGGCCGGATGCCGTGGCTGGCCATGAGCTGCCGGACGGCCAGGGTCAGCGCCCTGGTCCAGCCGGCCGGGTCCTGCTCGGCCCACCCGCTGGCCGGGTGGCTCATGGCGCAGTCATGCCCGGCTGACCCGATGGTCCGCCCGTCCGGGTCGAGCAGGACGGCCTTCACGCTCTGCGACCCGATGTCGGCCCCGATGAGGTATCCCATGTCAGCCTGGCCGCCTGCGGCCTGTGTGCGGCGCCCCGGTCAGGTAGCTCATGGCCGCGCCCCGGTCAGCTGGCCCATCCCCCGGGGCACCTCATCCGGCATCCTCCCTTTCCTCCGCACCCGATCCGGTTCCGGCCGGCGGCCTGAGCACGGTGCGCCGCCAGGCGGCATCGGCCTGACCCACGCAGCACCGGGACCCCACCAGCCGCAGCAGTCGCACCGCCGCGGCGGCCAGCCCGGCCAGCGTGCTGCGGGGCTGCGTGCCGCGGGGCTGCGTGCCTGGCCCGGTGATCGGGCCAGGCGCCGCCTGCTGATTCCCGCCGATGCTCACAGCCCTTCGTTGACGAGCCGCCCGGCGGACTCGTATTTCTCCCGGTTCCTGTTCTTGAGGTAGAACGCGCCGGCCACCCCGAGCGCGACCACCAGGAGGTCGATCGGCCCGAGCCAGTTCGCGTAGCCGTACCCGCTGCCGAGGAACGAAATGTTGTCGAAGAGCAGAAAGACGACGAAGGCCTGGGACAGGAACGACAGTGCCGGCGCCAGGATGGTCCGCCACCAGTGCACTTCGTCCTCATGGTGCCGCCGGAAGTAGAGCAGGATGCTCAGCGAGACGAGCGCCTGCACGGACAGGATCACGATCACGCCCATCACCGCCATCAGCCCGTACAGCTGAATGTAGGCCTGGTGGGTAGGGTCGTTCGTGCCGGTGAACAGCGCGAAGCCGAGCACGATCAGCGCGGCGATCACCGACTGGGTGATCGATGCGATGTGCGGGCTCTTCCACCGGGGATGCGTCCGGCCCAGCGACCTCGGCAGCAGCCCTTCGCGGCCCAGCGAGTAGAAGTACCTGGCCGTGGTGTTGTGGAAGGCCATGCCGCAGGCGAACGACCCGGTGATGATCAGGTAGCTGAGCAGCGAGCCGACCCACTTGCCGGCGATCACGTTGGCGGGGTTCAGGAAATAGTGCAGGGGATCGCTCTGCGCCTGAGCCGCCGCGGCGGCCACCGTCGGGTACCCGGCGAACGGAGCCCAGCTGGTGACTATGTAGAAGATGCCGAGCCCGATCACCGAGATGTACATCGCGCGCGGCACGATCCGCTTGGGGTCCTTGGACTCCTCGCCGTAGTTGGGTGCCATCTCAAAGCCGACCCATGACCAGAACGCGAAGAACAGGCCGATGCCGATCGCGCCGGCCGCCACGCCGCGCGAAGCGGGCAGCCCCTTGAACGCGTTGACCGGGTCGATCGCGGCGGCCGGGAGGTGACCGTGCGCGAACATGAACCCGTCGAAGATCAGCAGGATCACGATCTCGGTGATCAGGCCGACGCCGAGGACGATGCTGGACAGCCGGATGTCGAACCAGGCCAGGATCGAGATGATCACCACCATGGCGAGCGCCAGCCACGGCCAGCCGACGTTGACGCCGAACTGCTTGAGCTTGTAGTTGAGGAAGTAGGCGAACCCGCCGCACAGCGACGCCTCGAAGACCGAGTAGGCCAGCAGCGACCCGAACCCGGTGCCCATGCCGATCTCCCGGCCGAGGCCGTGGCTGATGTAGGAGTAGAAGCCGCCCGCGGTCGTCTTCTTGCGCGCCATCGCGACATAGCCGACCGAGAAGATCGTCAGCACGACCGTCGCGAACAGGAAGGCGGCGGGTGCGCCGACGCCGTTGCCGAAGCCGACCACGAGCGGCGTGTTAAACAGCATCGCCGAGATCGGCGCGGAGCCGGTCACGGTGAGGAACAGCACCCCGAGGATGCCCACCGCGTGCTTGCGCAGCTTCGGGACGTCCTCGCGCTGCGAGACGTCCAGGCTTTCCGCCAGGCGCCCTGCCCCGGGACCGCCGGGGGCAGCACCGTCGCCGCCGGCTCCTGTTTGCTCTCGGATATCCGACATGCAGCCAGCCTCCTAGTAGGCCGGGCCTCGTTCCGCGCGATGGCGAGCAAGGCACAACGGGGGGTTTAGCCGGGCCGGCCGGCATTTACGGTCGGACCCATGACGACGGCCAGCGGCCGTTCCTGGGCGTCCGGCATGCTGTGGCGTGCTGCGGGCAGACGGTGCGCGGCGAGATCGCCAGAGACCGTTGAACGGCATCATCGGCACGCTCCTGTCGCCCGACGGACCCCGACCGTAACATGATGATTTCTGGGCTGACAAGACTTTCGGTCAGCGGAAAATAGACTGTATCTCCCTCTTGACTATTAGGTCGGACCGATCGATGATCTGGTCTGTTATGGGTTGACGGCCTTGGGCTGGCGGCCATGGGTTTGCGGCCCATGGGCTGGCGGCCATGGGTTTGCGGGACAGCGCCGGTCCGGTCGGCCGCGGTGCGCTGCGGCCGGTGACGAAGGCAGGGCGATGCACGACTACGACGTCTTCAGCGTGGAGTCCAAGGCTGAGGTCCTGGCGAAGTCCCGCGAGTTCTGGAATCCGGGGAAGACCGACTTCTGGGCCGAGACCGGCGTCGACCTCGTCATCGACCGCCGGGAGAGCTACTTCATCTGGGACATGTCTGGCCTGCGGCTGATCGACGTGCACCTGAACGGCGGCACATACAACCTCGGGCACAGGAACTCGGAGCTTGTCGAGGCCATCACGACCGGCATGCGGTCCTTCGACATCGGCAACCATCATTTCCCGTCCAGCGCGAGGGCGGCGCTTGCCGAGGCCCTGATCAAGACCGCGCCGCCGAACCTCACCAAGGTGGTCTACGGCAGCGGCGGCGGCGAGGCGA
>DATGVY010000773.1:0-3354 GCA_035299845.1 Streptosporangiaceae bacterium | reverse complement strand
TCATACGGCCGGGTGCAGGCCTCCAGCACGTCCTCCATCCGCCAGCAGAACTCGGCATCCCGCTCGGGCGGGATGCACCAGCGTTCCGTCAGCCACGGCTTGAGGCGGTTTGCTTTAACAACTTGGTGCACAATAACGATTGGCGATCTTGACGCGCAGGTTCATCCTGGTCACGCGCTCGCCGCTTGACAACGAGTCTGCGTGAGCATGCCCAGAACGCCTATTGCGCACCACGTCGTAAGCACATCATGGCATCCGGGCCGGGCCGCTCCAGCCCGGTGACCTGCCGGTTACCCGGAGCAGCGCGTGCCACAGATCGCCCCGGCCGCCATCCGGGCCTGCCGGCGGCTGCACCGGGAGCTGCGGCATCCCGGCCCGCCAGCCTGCCAGCACGATCTCGGGCGCGGCCGGCCGGTAGTCCTTGCCCAGCGCCTGGGCGAGATCCCAGGCGTGCAGATGCCATTCGGCGCAGGCGGCGCCGGCCATGCCGGCCACGGTCACGATCGTGTCCCGGTACTGGTGATGCGGCAGGTCCCAGACCGGCCTGAGCCTGCGCGCGTACGCCCGGGCCGATTCGGCGAACGCGGCGATGTGCTCGGGCCCGCTGGCGTCCGGCAGGGCGGCGAGCTCGGCCGCGTTCTGCCTGGCCAGCTTGCGCGCCAGGGTGTCCGGGTGAACCCCCGTCGCCATCAGCCGGGCCAGCCGGCTGACTGGTGCGTCGTCGAGGTACTCGTGATAGTCATCGGCTACGCAGCGCAGGTGCCCGGCCAGATCGGCCGCCCGCCAGTCGGCGCAGGGCGTCGGGGAACCCCATGTCTCGTGGCTGAACTGGGCGGCAAGCTCGCAGATGATGATCACGGCGTCGTAGTAGGCCGCTAACACCGGGACAGGCGACCACCGGGTCATGGGCCGCTCCCAGGAATCGGTGCGTTCCATGGGTCCCTCCCCTGCCGGCGACTGGCGCCGTCCCCGCGACCCCCCGGATATGCCAGGGTGCCAGAGTTGCCGGCCTCCCGCCACCCTGCGGCCTATATGGCCATTCGCCGCCGCCGGGCATGACGGCCGGGCTGGCCCGTTATGCTGCGGATGTCGCGCTGAGCGAAAAGCAGGTGACAGCACAGGGCCCCGCTGGTTAGCGTGCGGTAAATGCCCTCAGCGCCAGCCGGCCGGCTTCCGCATGCCCCGGGCGGCCAGACGCCGTTCGAGGCGCTGTGGCGTACTCGCGAATACCTGAGGCCGTACCGCTGGCAGCTTGCCCTGATGCTCGCGCTGGCACTCGGGGCGGTCGCGACGGAGATCGTGATCCCGCTGCTCACCAAGGCGGTGATTGACGGGCCGATTGCGCACGGGCAGCGCGGGCTGCTGGTGCCGCTTGGCCTGGCGGCGATCGCGCTTGGCACGGCCGAGGCGGCGCTGAACATGCTCCGGCGGTGGATCCAGGCCAGCGCGGTGACCGGCATGGAGCTGGCCATGCGGGACGACATCTATGCGCACCTGCAGCGGCTTGACGCGGGCTTTCACGGCTCCTGGCAATCGGGCCAGCTGCTGTCGAGGGCCACCACGGACCTGTCGGCGATCCGGCGGTTCGCTGGCTTTGGCACGATCTTCTTCATCACCAACGTGGTCACCTTCGTGACCGTCATAGGGCTGCTCATCAACCTGAACTGGTGGCTCGGCCTGGTGACCGGCTGCGTGTTCCTGCCGGTGACCGTGGCCTGCTTCCGGTTCGAGCAACGCTACCGCGTGCTCTCCCGCCGCGCCCAGGACCAGCAGGGCGACCTGGCCACCTACGTAGAGGACGCCGCCGCCGGGATCCGGGTCCTGAAGGCGCTCGGCCGGCGGGACGAGGCGGCCGGGCGGCACGGCGCCCAGGCCGCCCGCGTCTACCGGACGCAGCTGGACATGGCCAGGCTCCGCGGGACCTTCTGGGCCGGCCTCGACCTGATACCCAACGTCATGATCGGCCTGATCCTGCTGCTTGGCACGTTCGCCGCCAGCCGGCACGAGCTGAGCCTCGGCGGGCTGGTCGCGTTCATCACGCTGACCCTGCAGCTGGTCTGGCCGATCGAGGCGATGGGGTACATCCTGGCCTCCGGCCAGGAAGCGGCCACGGCCGCGCAGCGGATCTACGAGATCCTCGATACCGAGCCGGCCATCGCGGATCCCGGCGTAACCGCGCCACCCGCGGTGCCGGGGCCTCGCGCGGTGCCTGGCCCAGGCGGCGTGCCGCGCCGCAGTGCCGGCGCGGCTCGCGGGCGGCCGGGCCGGCTGGTCTTCGATCACGTGGCCTTCCGGCACGCCGGCGCGCCGCGGCCGGTGCTCCGCGACATCAGCCTGGAACTGGCGCCCGGCGAGACGGTGGCGCTGATCGGCGCGACCGGGGCCGGCAAGACGACGCTGCTGCAGCTGGTGCCGAGGCTGGCCGACGTGACCGGCGGCTCGGTCCGGCTGGACGGGACCGACGTCCGCGATATCCCGCTGCCGCTGCTGCGCTCACGGGTCGGCTGCGCCTTCGAGGATCCGACGCTCTTCTCGGCTAGCGTCAGGGAGAACGTCGCCTTCGGCGCGGCGGACGCCAGCCACGCCGCGATCGAGGCGGCCCTGGCCGCGGCTCAGGCGGACTTCGTCTACGACCTGCCATGGGGCCTGGACACCAGGATCGGAGAGCAGGGAATGGCCCTTTCCGGCGGCCAGCGCCAGCGGGTCGCGCTCGCCCGCGCGATCCTGGCCAGGCCGTCGGTCCTGGTGCTTGACGACCCGCTGTCCGCCCTTGACGTGCATACCGAGGCGAAGGTCACCGAGGCGCTGAGCCGGGTACTTGCCGAGTCGACTGCCCTCGTGGTCGCGCACCGGCCATCCACCGTCCTGCTGGCCGACCGGGTGGCGCTGCTGGACGGCGGCGTGATCAGCGCGCTCGGCACGCACCGCGAGCTGCTGGCGCTCCAGCCGCGCTACCGGGACCTGATGAGCGCTGCACCGCTGGCCGGAGAGCCAGCCTCCGCCGATGCGGGCCCTGATGGCGCGGGTCCTGGCGGCGCGGCCGGGCAGGACCTGACCGGAGCGAGCCGGTGAGCCGGCCGGCCGACGGGGCCTGGCGCGGCATCGCGGCCGAGGACGCCGACGACATCAGCGCGAGCCTGTCGGCGATGCTGCGCCGCCGGGGCAGGCGGCTGCTGCAGGACCTGCTCCGGCCGCACCGGGCCAGGGTGGCCGCGATCCTGGTACTGATCCTGACCGCGAACCTGGGGGCGCTGGCCGGGCCATGGCTGGTGGGAATCGGAGTCGACCGGGTACCGCAGCTCACCCGCTCGCATGACCTGGCGCCGATGGTGGGAATCATCGCGGCCTTTGCCG
>DATGVY010000772.1:0-8145 GCA_035299845.1 Streptosporangiaceae bacterium | reverse complement strand
GTGCTCAGCTCGGCCGCGCTGGTCGGGCTGCAGAGCGACGGACCCGGATTCCTGGGACTGTTCCCCGCTGTCGGCATGGCCGCGCTGAGGTTGCCGCCCCGGCTGAGCGGCGCGGTGGCTGGCGTCGCCATCGCGGCGGTCGCCGTGGCATATCCCCAGGCCGGACACCGGCCGGTGGCAGGCATCGTGCTGGACGAGTTCGGCGTGGTCGCCTTCTACCTCACCGCGATGTTCGCCCGGCGGCACCGGGAAAGCAACGAACGAGCCGGGCGCCTGCTGGCCGAGCTCGAGCAAACCCGGGCGGCGCAGGCTCAGGCCGCCACGCTGGCCGAGCGCCAGCGCCTGGCCCGCGAGATGCATGACGTGCTGGCCCACTCCCTGTCCGGGCTGGTGCTTAACCTGGAGGGGGCCAGGCTGCTCGCCCGGCGAGACGGCGCAGACCCCCAGGTCGGCGAGGCGATCGACCGGGCCCACCGGCTAGCCAGGACCGGACTGGCCGAGGCACGGCGCGCCATCGGGATGCTGCGCGATGAGGCGCTCCCAGGTCCCGAGCGGCTGGCCGGCCTGGCGGCCGAGTTCGAGGGCGACAGCGGCGTGGCGTGCACCCTGACCGTGACCGGCCAGGAGCGGGAACTCGGCACCGACGGACGGCTGACGCTGTACCGGGTCGCGCAGGAGTCAATGACCAACGTCCGCAAGCACGCCAGGGCCGGCCGGGTCGAGCTGCGCCTCGCCTACGAGCCAGCCGGCACCAGGCTGACTATCGAGGACTTCGCAACCGCCGCAGACCGCCCGCCGCCTGGCGACGGGACCGGCTACGGGCTCACCGGCATGAGAGAACGAGCCGAGCTGCTCGGCGGCGCCCTCACGGCCGGGCCAACCGGCAGCGGGTTCCGGGTCGAACTGTGGGTGCCAGCATGACCCAGACCATTCGCGTGCTCCTCGCCGACGACCAGCGCGTAGTCCGCGAGGGACTCGGCACTCTGCTGGGGCTGCTCGAAGGCATCGAGGTCGTCGGCCTGGCCGCCGACGGCGCACAGGCCCTGGCGCTGGCGGCCGAGCAGCACCCAGATGTCGTACTGATGGACCTGCGCATGCCCCGCTGCGACGGCGTCGAGGCCACCCGCCTCCTCCGAGAACACGACCCGAACATCAAGGTGCTCATGCTCACCACCTACGCTGATGACCGCTCCGTCATCGACGCGCTGCGGGCCGGCGCCCGCGGCTACCTGACCAAGGACGCCAGCGCCGAGGAACTCCACCAGGCACTCCAGCGGGTCACCAGCGGCCAGGCCGCCATCGATCCGGCCGTCCAGCACCACCTCCTGGACGCCCTCACCGCCAGCCCGCACACCGCAGCGCACACCGACCCCGGACCGCCGCTCCCCGACGGACTGACACAGCGAGAAGCTGAAGTGCTCTCGCTGATCGCCCAGGGACTATCGAACGCCGAGATCGCCCACCAGCTCGTTGTCAGCGAAACCACCGTGAAAAGCCACATCAACCACCTCTTCGCCAAGACCGGCGTCCGCGACCGTGCCCAAGCCGTCACCTACGCCTACCAGCAAGGCCTCACCTGACATAGCCGCTGGCCCCAGATGACCGACGGCTGGGTCAGTCGCCTCCGCCGCCGTGGCCGCGGCCGTGGTCGTGGCTGTGGCCGTGGGGCCGAAAAGCTGCTGTCACGACGACCATGCTGCCGGTCGGCACCCGGCCACCCGGCTGCACGGACAGAACAGTCCCCGGGGGTTGCAGGTCGCTTGGCCGCCACAGCACGCGGACCGCAAGGCCGAGCTGCCGTAGCTGCTGGCGCACGGCCCTGACTGGCTGCCCGGCCAGCGAGCCGCCATTGACCTCGACCATTGTGCTGACCGTTGACGGGCCTGCCTTCGGCGTCCTGGCCGCCGCGGACGGCGGGCCAGCCAGCTGGTGGCGCGGGAACTGCGAGCCGAACATCCCGGCCAGCAGCAGCCCCAGCAGGACAACCGCCGCGGCACCGGCCGCGGCGAGCGCCATGGCACGGCCGGGCGGCCGGGTCCAGACCCGGGACCACCACGGCGCGCGCGGCGGGTCCGGCAAGGTCATCTCTGGGAGGGTCGCTGGGAACATGTCCCGCCCGCGGTCCTGCAGGACCGCCGTGGCGCCGGTCATGCTGTCGCGGAGCTGGCCAGCCTGGGCGGCGACCTGGCCGGCGCTGGCCGGCCGGGCCGCCGGGTCCTTGGCCGCGAGTCTGGTTACCAGCGCGGCCACCTCGCCAGGTACCGGCGCGGGCAGCGGAGGCAGCGGACGGTCCCGGTGCGCGAGCGCCACCTCCACCGGGATCCCGCTGAAGGGCGCCGCGCCGGCGAGGCACTCGTAGGCCACGACGCCGAGGGAGTACAGATCACTGGCCGGCGTCGCTGGGGCACCCGCGACTCGTTCAGGGGCCAGGTAGGCGGGCGTGCCAATCAGCGTCCCGGTGCGCGTAAGCGGCGCGGACCCTGCCGCGTGCGCGATCCCGAAGTCGGTGATCTTCACCACGCCGTCCCGGCCGACCAGCAGGTTCCCTGGCTTGATGTCGCGGTGCACCAGGCCCGCCCGGTGCGCGGCATGCAGTCCCGCGGCGGCCTGGGCGACCACGTCCATGACGCGAGCGGCATCCAGCGGCCCGTCCGCCAGCAGCCCGGCCAGCGACGGCCCGTCCACCAGCTCCATCACCAGGAACGGCGGATGCGGCGGGTCAAGCTCGCCGTAGTCATAAACGTGCGCGATGCCCGGATGTGACAGCGATCCGGCATGCCGGGCCTCGGCGCGGAACCGGGCCAGGGTGTCGGCATGCTGGGCGTATCCGGCCCGCAGCAACTTGACCGCCACCGGCCGGCCAAGCATTACATCCAGCCCCCGCCACACCTCGCCGACCGCGCCGGCCGCGATCGGCTGATCCAGCCGGTAGCGGCCCGCGAGCACTACACCGATGTACGACATAACGGGCCCGACCCTACCCGCCTGGCAGCCATCCATTCGCCAAGTCCAGCGCGCGGGCCCCCGTTCCGAGGGCGCCCGCAGCACAGAAACGGCCACCGCATGAACTTCCTGTCGATATGCGCGATCGAGCGCGACAACGACAGCTCCTTCGCCTTGGCGGCGTTCTCCCCGGCCAGGTCATCGGAGCCGGCCGGGTCGACCAGACTGGCGAGCATCTCTGCCACCATGTGCGCCTGCTCCGGGGCATCCGATGGCAAATGCTGCCCGGTCAGGCTGGTGTCGAGAAGCTACTCGTCCAGCTCCGGCGGCCGACCCGGCCGGAGAAGGGGAACGCTGCCATCTCACCAGAAGAAGCGTCAGGCCCGCTCATGGCGTTACACCCGCCCGGTCCACACCGTGCCTGCGAGTCTCCGAAGGCCCCGATGCGCGGCGACTGCGGGTGTCCGCCTCAGGTCGTGCTGGCTGGGCCAAGCCGGGCGGCCGCCACGGTCCGGGACCGTTCTGATCAGCCAACTACCGGAGACACCAAGCGCTGGGTGTCTCCGGTAGCCTGGCCAGCCGGTCAGCGCTGTGCCCTGAACTGGGATGACTGATCCAGCAAGCGCTGGCCTTCCTGACCGCTGGCGATCCAGCACGGTCACTGCGGCTCGCGCTCATGCTGTTTGCCGCCCGCGTTTACGGGAACGAAGATCAACAAGTATCCGTGCGCGACAGTCAGGGTGATCCCCGATCATCAGCCGACAGGGACCCAGAGCGGCGCCCCCGCACCGGGTCCAGGCAGCTGGGCTGCATGGCAAACCTCCATAGCAGAGCAGGGCGCGAGCAGGACAGGTGCCTGGATGGCCGCGTTGGATTCGCCGGAGCCGGCAGGCCCGCCCGGCCTAGGACGTCAGGCTGGCGTGCCGCCGCACGTCGCGTCCGCTGCGGGGCCTTCTCCAGCCATTCAACGGGGGTGGCGGCCCTGGCTCGGGCGGCCTCGGGCCCGGGACATGCTCTGCCTGGCGGGGATCGCGCTGAGCGGGCTGTACGGGCTCGCGATGATCCCGCTGACGCCAGGGCTGATCGCCACACGCCCGGTGCTGCTCGAACTGCTGTCCGGCTCCACCTCCTCGATCGTGGCCGCCGGCGCATTCTCCGGCATAGAAAGCAAGCTCCAGCTGACCGTGGTCGTCGCCGCGGCGCTGCCGGGCATGATGAAGTTCGACCTGCTGTTCTGGTGGGCGGGTGTTCTGTGGGGGCACCGGATCGCGGAGATGCTTGGCAGGCGCAGCAGGCGCGCCGCCGCCTTCGCCCGGCACGCTGAGCAACGGAGCCCGAGGCTCGCCGGGACCGCGGTGCTCCTGTCAGCTTTCCTGCCTGTGCCTCCCCCCCTGGTCTACGCGGCGGCCGGCTGGGCTGGCCTGCGGCTCATCCCGTTTGCCGTCTGCGATCTCATCGGCTCGGCGGCTTGGGCGGCGGTGCTGGCCGTGCTTGGCTACATGCTCGGCCCGAGCGGAGTCGCCGCGGCGAACCTCGTCTCGCGCTATGCACTCGTCACCATGATCGGGCTGGGGGCGGCCGCCATAGCTCCGCACGCATGGCATGTCTGGCGTGCGCGAGAGGCGTCACGGGCTCGTTCCCGCGCAGCCCGGCAGCGATGAAACCGAACCGCAGCGATGAAACCGAACCGTTCGTCCTGCCCTCGCCAGGCCGGAAAGCCGAGAGCAGTCCCAGCGTGTCCTTCAGTGCGGGCGTTCAGTGATTCCGCCGTCGGCAGTGGTCGCACGGTGCCATTGCGCATCGTCGGCTGGGTGCGGGGGTTCGCGCGGCGGTGCGGCCAGGTCCCCGGGGCGCAGCCGGAATACCTGCAGGTGCAGGTTGTGGTATTTCTCTGTCTCGCCGACCCACTGCATGCCGATACGGCGTACCGTCGCCGCAGCTCGCGTGTTGGCTGGCCGCACGACCGCGATGACCTGTTCTATTCCCTGCTCGAATGCCCACCGGGCCACCGCCAGCCCGGTCTCGGTGGCGTAACCGCTGCCCCACGCGGCCGGGTTCAGCTGCCAGCCGATCTCGAACTCCTCATCGGGCGGCAGCGGCAGCAGGGTCGCCCCTCCGATCAGGCGCCTGTCCTGGCGAAGCTCGATCGCCCAGCGGCCGGCCGGGGCCGTCATGCGCGCGTCGTCGGCGATCCACTGCTGCAGGACCAGGCGCATAGCCGCCAGGTCGTGAATCCTGTCCATCGCCGGAGCCAGCCACCGCGCGACCTCGGCATCGCCGTAGGCGCCCAGCGCTGCCCCGGCATCGTCGGCATTCCACGGGCGCAAGGCAAGGCGCTCGGTGAGCAGTCGCGGGGCCATTGGCTCACGATAGCCGGGATGCCGGCCACCGCCGCAGGCAGCCTGCAGTCCGCCGGCCGGGCGAGGGCCGTCTTTTCCAGGCGGTGCCGTTCCAGATTTCCAGGCGGTGCCGTTCCAGTGCACGATCAGGCTGGCCGGCGGCATCGCCGCCCAACGCCCTCGTCGTAGTACGTGCCTCCGCCGGCCAGGCACCTGAGACATCCTGCTCGGCGCGAAGCAGGGCGGATGGAACCGGAGTGCGGCAGGCGAGCGCTTACGAGTCACTGGCGGCCGGGCCGACGCGGGCCCGGTCGTGACGTGGCTGAACCGCTGATCCCGGTGTCCCCTTCCCGCGGCGCGCCGCCGCCGAGCAGGACCCTGGTGAGCTCACTCCGGGCGTCAAGGAGCTGGTCGAGGGCCGCGCCCATGTGCATGTCGGTCACCCGGAGCGGCACGCCGCCAGGCTCGCCGTCCTGGCCTTCCTCCTCGGCCGCATACAGCGCCGCACGCCGGAGCAGCTCCTTGATGAACGAAGCCGTCACTCCTTCGGTCCGTGAGATCACGACTTCCGGATCGGACAGGTCGAACTCGAGGCCGCCCTGGTACAGGCGGACCAGGCGGCGCCGCGCCTCGGCGTCGGGCACCGGCAGCAGGGCTGCGTGATCGACGCGGCCGGGGCGGGCGGCAAGGGCCTCTTCGAGCAGGTCCGCGCGGTTCGTGGTGAGCAGGAAGGTGACGTCGATGTCCTGGCCCAGTCCGTCCATCTCGTTGAGTAGCTGGAACAGCAGCGGATGCTGGCCCATGTGCGGGCCTCGCTCCTCGGCGATAAGGTCCACGTCCTCGACTACGACGACGGAGGGCTGCAGCGCCCGGGCCACTGAGCACGCCTGGGCGATCATCCTCAATGCCCCGCCGGACAGTACGACGACCGTCACGCCGGGCAGCCGGCCGAGTAGGTAACGTACCGTGTGGGTTTTGCCGGTGCCGGGCGCGCCGTAGAGCAGTACCCCGCGCTTTAGGTGCTGCCCGCTCACGAGCAGCCGGGAAGCGTGCCTGGCCACGCCCAGCACCTGCCGCTCGATCCCGTCGAGTATCGCTGGCGGCAGCACCACCTGGTCGCGGCCGATTTGGGGGCGGTCAAGGAAGCTCAGCAGTGCGCTCCGATGATGGCCGAACACCTCGCCCCCGAACGAGATCACGTGGCCCCGGAACACGTTGCGCTCAAGACTCAGCCGCCGGATTTCGTTAATCACTTTCTGCGCCCGGTTATGGCTGGCGCACGCGACCTGCACGCTCACGTCCTCCATGGGGCCGTGTTGGTCAGGACCGCGCACCAGCAGCGCCGCCGCGCCGTCCGCGTCGGCGGCGAGATAGAGCCCGCACTGCACGCACGGCCGGGTGATGCCGCCCGGCCCGGCGGGCAGCGCCTCCGCCGCCACGCTGCCGACGCCGGGGCCGAAGGGCTGACTGCCGCCCTGCATCAGCTCGGCCAGCCCGAAATCACGGTGCCGGAACTGGGTCAGCCCTACCAGCTGATGCTTGCGCTCCGGCTCCGCCAGCCAGGCGTCCAGGCCGGTCTGGACATTCACCTGGTCATAGGCCGGCCACGAGCCGGTGGCGACCGGCAGCGTCGCCGCATCCGCGCCCAGATGCTCGCTCAGCAACCGCTGAACTGAGGCGTCCTCAGCCCTGGCCACCGCCACCGCGCGCAGCATCAGCCGCCTGGCCAGCCGGCCGATATCGGCAAGCTCCGGCAGGGCCTCCTGCCCGGCGGCCGCACCGTAGCTGGCCTGCCCTCGCGGCATCCCCGGGCCATGACCCAAAATGGTTGCCGAAACTCGCCGAGCCGAGCCGCTCTCCACACCTGCAGCATAGGCTGCGACGCCAGGGCGGCATGAGGCGGCGCGATCAAGAACAAGCGGAACGCGCTAATGTCAGGCACCTGCGGTCGGCCCCCCGGCATCGGTGCCGACGGGATCGTAATAATGCGCGGAGTGTCACCCGCGATTTCCTGACCTCTCCCGCTGCCCGGGACACCCCCTCTGACTTGGGACCGCACCGTTGGCAACCGTTGACAACTGATGGCCGGAGACGGCTGTCTGACGGCCCCCAGACGGCCCGGCTCGTCTTCCGTCACGCCCGGCAATGGACCTCAGAAGATCCGTCACTCACGTGATGCGTGGCTCGGCCAGCGAACGGGAAGTGCCCACGATCATGAAAGGCCACGGAACGCCATTGAGGGCTCTTCCTTGCCGAGTGCCCGGCCGTTACGATTTGTAGCACATTATCGCGTGCTCTCCGCGGATCGAGAAAGCGCCCTCTCCCGAGCGGCACCACACTCGCTGTCCGGAGGTGCGAAGGTAGCGAGTTAGCGAGCGGAGCACGAGGTCGGGATCATGACGGTATCTACCCCGGCAGCCGCCAGCCGCATCTTTATCAGCTACCGTCGCGAAGAGACTGCGTACCCGGCCGGCTGGCTGTTCGGCCGGCTGGTAGAGCACTTCGGCCAGGGCCAGGTCTTCAAGGACGTGGACTCGATTCAGCTGGGCGATGACTTTGTCGAGGTGATCACTACCGCGGTCGGGAAGTGCGATGTGCTGCTGGCACTCATCGGCAGCCAGTGGCTGACGATCACTGGCGAGAGCGGGCGATGCCTCGATGACCCAGAGGACTTCGTACGGCTAGAGATCGAGGCAGCTTTGACGCGCAACGTTCGCGTCATTCCAATCCTGGTTGGCGGGGCGCAGATGCCCCATGCCGCGCAACTGCCACCCAGCCTGGCCAAGCTGGTGCGCCGGCATGCGCTCGAGCTCAGCCCGAGCCGTTTCGATTTCGACATCGGACAGTTGCTCAGCGTGCTGGA
>DATGVY010000771.1:0-3036 GCA_035299845.1 Streptosporangiaceae bacterium | reverse complement strand
CGACACTCCCCGCGGGCGAACAGGAAACAGGAGCCGGGATGGACTACGAGGTCAGCCTGGAGACCGTGGCGGCATGCTGGCCGCCGGGGCTCACCCCGGCGCCGCTCCCGCAGCACTGACGGCGAACATGAATACCTCGCCGGCCTGAGGGCTGAGCACATGCAGCGGGCCGGAGCCGGGCCAGTAGGCGGCCTGGAAACCGGTCGAGTCGGAGGCCACGATCCAGAGCTCAGGTCCATCCGACCAGCTCACCGAGTTGAAGCCGGAGAACCCCGCGACGATGGCGCCCCGGTCGGTTGCGGCCTGGGTGAGCGGCAGCGGCCCGCCGGGGAGCTGGGTCACGCGGCGCCTGCCGATGTCGATGATGTAGATGTGCGTCGCTGCGCGCTGGTGCTTGCGGCCGATCGTGTCCAGCGCCAGGGCGATGCGCTTGTTCTTCTGATCGAATGCACCGGGCTGGCCGTTGGTCTGGGTGTCCGGCGGGAGCGCGATCACCGTGTCGGCGCCGGTGAGCAGGCTCGTGACGTGCAGCGGACAGGCGAGGCGGCGGCAGGGAGGACTCTGCCAGGCCACGTCGTCCGCGCTGACCGCGGCGATGAGAGCGCCAGGAGGCACCCGCATGCTCAGGGTGGCGCCGTTGGTGGTGCTGATGAGCCTGGCCCCACCACCGTGTTCGGAGCCGGTGAGCAGGCCCCGGACGGTGGCGGTGAGCAGAATCTGGCGGCGCAGGCGGAGCACCGATGACAGCCGCCGGCCGGACCGATCGATCAGCCAGGCGTCACCCGGCAGGTGGCCAGGAGGGCTCGCCTGCTGGACCCAGATGTCCCGGCCGCCCGGGGCGACAGCCAGGTAGTTAGCATGCGCTATGAGCCGGGGCGCGGCGGCGCCCCGGGCGGTGACGGGGATGAAGAACACGTCGCCGACGGCGGGACGGCAGCAGCCGGTTTCGCTGGCGAGCAGCGCGACGAAGCCACCGGACACCGGCTCGACGACTTGCTCGGCTGAATTCGATCCGACCGAACCCTGGCCCGGCAGGCCATGCACGGTGGCGGGCCAGCGGAGTCTGACCGGCGCCCGGCCGGTGACGCTGAGCTTGCGCAAGTCGGCGCCGTCCAGCAGCAGCACCGTGCCGGACGTGACATCTGGACCGGCCCGCGACCCGTGCAGTATCGCGTGCGCCACCTGCGAGTGCGCGGCGTGCGGCAGGCCCGCGTGCGGACGGGGCGCCGGCCGGCCGACAAGCAGCACGCCGGCGGTGATCCCGCCGCCGATCAGCAGGACTACCGCCGCGGCCAGCCGCCAGCGCCGGGGCAGCCGGGGAGGCCGGGAAGGCCGGTCCGGATCCCGGCCGCTGCTGATGACGTCGCCGGGGCGCTCGGTCACGCCGACATCCTCGCTCCTCCGGAGTGATCGGGCAACGCGGAGCACATGCGCTCCGGCGGCCGCTCTAGCTTTCAGCTGCTGATGACGTCGCCGGGGCGCTCGGTCACGCCGACATCCTCGGAGTGGTCGGGCAACGCGGAGCACATGCGCTCCGGCGGCCGCGCAGAAGCAGCGCCGCCTGCAGCGGGCTGGCAGTATCGGAGGCCGTGCGGCGCGTTGTCATCATGGGTCGCGGCGCGGCAGGCAAGTCGGTGCTCGCAGCCCGCCTGGGCGAGCTCACCGGCGTGCCGGTAATCGAGCTGGACCAGCACTTCTGGCCGCCCGGCCTGATCGCCACTCCGCGCGACGAGTGGGCCGCCGCGCAGCGCAGGCTCGCCCGGCGAGAGTCATGGATCATGGACGGGGACCTCGGGCCCTACGATGTGCCCGGCGCCCGGCTTGCGGCGGCCGACACGATCATCTTCCTGGACTTCTCGCTGCCGCGGTGTGCCTGGCGGGCGATCCGGCGGTCGCCGGAGCGCGCCGATTTCTGGCGCTGGCTGCTGCGCTACCGACGCCGGAGCCGCCCGGCGGTCCTGCAGGCGATCGCCGCTTACGCGGGCCGCGCCGAGGTGCACGTGCTGCGAGACCCGCGGGCAGTCAGCCGGTTCCTGGCGCAGGTGACTCGTGACCGCGGCCAGCGTTGACGGCACGGCAAGAGGACGGGACCGGCCGGGGTATTCCCGTTAAAAATGATCTTCATCTGGCCTGGCGTGCTGGTGATCTGCGCGGGCGGGGCGTGATGGCGCATCGCTGGTGCTGCGGATCTTCGCTGCGGGCGGGCTTTCCTTGCCTCGCCAGCGCCGGGGGGCCAGGCTGGATCTTGCACGGCCGGGCCGCCGGGTGGCACCGGCGGGCGCACCGGACACGCTGTTTGAGGAGGCGAGATGGCTATCCGCGAGGTACGGGTCGACCGCGGCAAGACGCTGGCGGAGGAGCCGGGCACCGGCCACAACCGCTGGCACCCTGACATTCCGCCGGTCATCCGCTGCGAGCCGGGCGATGAGGTGGTCCTGGAGACCCGGGATGCCTTTGACGGGCAGATGGGCCCGGATGCCTCGCTGGACACCGTGGCGGCGCCCAACCTCGATGTCGTGCACCCGCTGACCGGGCCGGTTCACGTCGAGGGAGCCGAACCGGGTGATGTGCTCGACGTGGAAATCCTGGATGTCGAGCCCGACCGGTACGGGTACACGGTGCAGGTGCCGGGATTCGGGTTCCTGCGCGACGTCTTCCCCGAGCCGTTCAAGGTGAACTGGGACATCGCCGGCGGCTGGGCCACCTCCGCAGGCCTTCCCGGGGTCCGCATTCCCGGCTCGCCGTTCATGGGAACCATCGGCCTGACGCCCGGGCACGAGCTGCTGGCCGCCACCACCGCCCGCGAGCAGGCACTGCTGGAGCGCGGCGGGTTCGTGCTGCCGCCATCGCCCGCGTCGGCCGTCCCCGGCGACCCGCGGCTGGCGGCGGAGGGGCTGCGCACCGTACCGCCCCGGGAGCAGGCCGGCAACGTCGACATCAAGCAGCTCGGCAAGGGCGCGCACCTGCTCATCCCGGTGGACACCCCGGGCGCGCTGTTCTCGGCCGGCGACGCCCACTTCGCCCAGGGCGACTGCG
>DATGVY010000770.1:0-11134 GCA_035299845.1 Streptosporangiaceae bacterium | reverse complement strand
GGTCCCCGTCAGGCCGCGGCGGTCCCCGTCAGGCCGCGGCGGTCCCCGTCAGGCCGCGCCGGTCCCCGTCAGGCCGCGGCGGTCCCCGTCAGGCCGCGCCGGTCCCCGTCAGGCCGCGCCGGTCCCCGTCAGGCCGCGCCGGTCCCCGTCAGGCCGCGCCGGTCCCTGTCAGGCCGCGCCGGTCCCTGTCAGGCGGCGTCGCCCTTGAGCGAGAACGCTGCCAGCCTCCGGATGGCCAGGGCGAGCGCGGCCGCGGTGACGATCGCGCCCGCCACGATGACCGTCGCCAGGGTCAGGTGCGCGTTCAGGGCCGGGTCACGGGCGATGGAGTTGGCCACGCCGAGGGAGTACTGGCCGACCGACAGCTCGCTCGCCCCGCTGACCAGGTTGCCGAGCAGGCCCTCCCAGACCAGCAGGTAGATCAGCCCGACCGCGATGGCCCGCGTGGTGAGGACCGAGACCATCACGAAGACGGCGTTATAAATCACCGATCCGGCGATGGCCCCAGCGAATACCCCGATCGCCAGCCTGGTGACTCCCCCGGTCGCAATCAGGCCCGCCAGCAGCTCGGGCACCGCTACGAAGATCATCGTCATGACCGCGGCCACCGCGAACTTGGTGATGATGACCGACGACCTGCGGACCGGCGTGGCCAGTAGGTGCACGATGCTGCCGTCGTCGATCTCCGCGCCGAGCACGCTGGTGCCGATGATCAGCGCCGTCAGCGGCAGCACCACGGAGAACCCGAAGACGCCCAGGATGTCGGCCGGCCAGGATGCCCGTTCCGGGTGGGCGACCTTCAGCAGGGCCGTGACCACGAGCAGGATCAGCGGAGGGATCGCGAACAAGAACGCCCGCTTGCGGCCGATCGTCGCGCGAAAGGTGATCTTCGCGACGGTGCCGTTGACAATGCCGGACATGTCATTGACTGCTTTCTCGCAGGTCCGTCTTTAGGACCGGCGTGTCGTCAGGAGGCGATGAGGTAGGCGAACACGCTCTCCAGGGACTCGTCAGCGGGCAGCAGCTCGCGCAGCCTGATGTTGGCGTCCCTGGTGAGGCCGGCAAGTTCCCTGGTGAAGGTGCCGTAGTCGGATGTCCGTACCTGCAGCCCGCGGGGCGTCAGCTCCACCCCGGTGACGGCAGGGCGGCCGATCAGCCTCGCGCCGAGCAGCCGGTCGTCTGAGGTGCGCACCAGGAAGACATGAGGCCGGCTGGTCATCAGCCGCCTGATCGCGCGAAAGTCGCCGGATGCCGCGAGACGGCCGGAGACCATCACCTGGATGGTGCCGGACAGCCGTTCCACCTCTTCCAGGATGTGCGAGCTGAACAAGATGGTGCGGCCGTCGGCGCCGAGTGCGTGCAGCATCTCCATCATGTGCAGCCGCTGCCGCGGATCCATCCCGTTGAACGGCTCGTCGAGCAGGATCACCCCGGGATCGTGGACCAGCGCCGCGGCCACCTTGATCCGCTGCCGCATGCCCTTGGAATACGTACTGATCTTGCGGTCCTGCGACTCAGCCATCTCGACGATCCCGATGGCCCGGCGCGCGGCCGCGTCGGGGTCCGGCAGCTCGTGCAGCTTCGCCGAGGCGCGGACGAACTCGGCGCCAGTGAGGAAGGCGTAGACCGACGCATGCTCGGGCACCAGGCCGACGGTCCTGAACAGCCCGGCATTACGCCAGGTCGGCCTGCCTGCGACGGTCACCTCGCCCCGCGACGGCTCAAGGAATCCGGCGATCATGTGCAGCAGGGTCGACTTCCCCGCGCCGTTGGGGCCGAGCAGGCCGGTGACGCCGGGGCCGACCGACATCGTGATGTCATTGATCGCTACGACGTTGCCGTACCAGCGGGAGACGTTGCGAACCTCGATCGTGCTCATGCGATGCCGACCTTCTGGTATCTGCCGATAAGGGCGCCGATGCTGGCGCCGAGCAGGACAAGCAGCATCAGCCCGTACGTGACGCCGTAGCCCCCGGGATCAGGAATGATGCCGGACGAGGTGCCGCCAAGCCATTCCCTGACGCCGTCAAGGACAGTGAAGGGACTGATCAGGCCGGCCAGGTGCACCCCGGCCGGGATCGTGCCCGCGGCCTTGAAGACAACAGGGCCGCCATGGACAGGAACAGCATGGCCGACCCGTTCCGCGATGTGGCTCAGCAGCCTGGCCAGCGTCCAGGTGAGGAAGAAGAAGATGGCGATGGCGCCCGTCGCGTAGGCGCGGCGGCCGCTGAAGGAGGCGAGCACCAGCCCGATGGCCGCCAGCACGGCTGCCCACATCAGCCCGACAAGCAGGCCAGGTGTCAGCGCGCGCGTCTGGGCCCAGATGGCGCTGAGGCCGTGCGCCTGCATGACCGTGCCGATGTAGAGCAGCAGCAGCGGGATCTCGATCATGATCAGGCACGCGATGACGAACGCCGCGAGCTTGGCCAGCGGGTAGTCGATCCGGCGGAGCGGCCGGGCGAAGTAGAGCGGCAGCACGTGGCTGCGCAGGTCGCGGGAGACAAGCTCGGGTGCCTGCGCGGCGATGAAGACCGTCATCACGAGCACCCGCAGGGCGGGCACGTAGGTGTCGTAGGGAATGATCCTCGCGTGCGAGGTGCTGACCGCCACCGCGACGGCGTTGATGATCGCTGGCAGGCACATGATGCCGAAGGTGATCACCGGGACGATCTTGGCCTTGACGCCGCGGCCGATGCCGAAGGCGGAGCGCAGGCTGTGCCAGCACAGGGCCCTGGCGATCTGCGCCCGGCCGAGCCGCTTGCCGTCGTAGCGGCGGTAGCCGAGATCATGGATGACGCCGGAGGCGGCGACTGGCACGCCGGGGCCCTGAGCGCTCGGGCCAAGGGGGCCAGGGGCAGCGGCGGGCCCGGGGCTGGCTACGTCAGCGGGCATCGGCCGCTCCCGTCATCTCGCTGGGCTCCGCCTGGTCGTCGCGGAACAGTTCCTCGATCCGGTGCCGCCGCCGCTCCATCCGGTTCAGCGGCAGGCCAAGGTCGGCGACAGCGTCGCGGACGGCGTCGTAGGTGGTCTCGTCGGCCAGCCTCACCAGCACCGCCCGGTCCTGCGGCCTGGGGCCGAGGCCGCGCCTGGTCAGTTCTTCCAGCAGCCGGGCCGTACCTTCCTCGACCTCGATAATGAGGACCTGGCTCGCCTGGGTGAAGCTGGTGATCGTATCGGCACGCAGCAGCTTCCCGGCTTCGACGGCCACGATGTGGTCGCAGATCTGCTCAAGCTCGCCGAGCAGATGAGACGCGACGATGATGGAGATGCCGAAGTCCGCGCCGATGCGGCCGATCAGTTCCAGCATCGAGGCGCGGCCCGCCGGGTCGAGGCCGATGGTCGGCTCGTCAAGCAGCAGCAGGCGCGGATCGCCGACCAGCGCCTGGGCAAGTTTCACCCGCTGCTTCATGCCGGTCGAGTAGGTGCCGATCTGCCGGTACCGCTCCTCGTACAGGCCAACGTGCCGGAGAGATTCCGCCGCTCGCTCCTTCGCGGCCGTGGGCGGCAGACCCGAGATCCGGCCCAGATGGGTGACGAACTCCGTGGCCGTGACATCAGGCAGCAGGCAGTCGTGCTCGGGCATGTAGCCGGTCAGGGCCCTGATCTGCTCGCCGCCGCGTTCGCAGTCGTGCCCTAGCACGCTGGCCCGGCCCTTCGTCGCGGGCAGCAGGCCGAGCAGGATCTTGATTAAGGTGGACTTCCCCGCGCCGTTGGCGCCGACCAGGCCGGTGATTCCGGAAGCCACCGACACGGTGAGCTCGTCGAGCGCGATCACTTGGCCCGGATAGCGCTTCGTCAGCGCCGTCGTCTCGATGACTGTCCCCGGTGCCGTTCCGCCGGCCGGCTCTCCGGCTGCTGCTCGCACCGATGCGTGAGCGGTCACGTTCCCTCTGGCCTCGCCTTCGTCTGGCGCCGTCGGATGGCACTGTCAATGCCGGTGCGGCGGACCAGTCCCGCGCCTGCGCCGGTGCTGTGCTGTGGTCGGCCGGGTAGCCGACCATTCAGCCGCCCGCTGGGACCGCCAGCGGTAGCTGCGTTCCCAAGAATGCCCGCTGGCGCGGGCATCCGTCGTCACTCCGGGGGCTGAACCTGCTATCCGACCCAGGTAGTACCTGGCCGCGGCGCGGGGCCATCCGGGCCCGTCAGGATGCGTGCGAAGAGGCCAGGCATAACTGCGGGATGCGGAGGGCAGCCCAGACCACCTTCCGGTGGAAGCCGAGCATGGTCCAGCCCCAGGTGGTCGCCAGCGCCTGGACCACATACAGGCCGCGGCCTGCCTCAGCGCTGGGGTCAGGCGTCCGCAGGGTCGGCGGCTCGGCGCTCGGGTCGGTAACTGCGCAGACGAGATGGCTTGCGCGGTGGCAGAGGGAGAGCTCGACCCGGCCTCGCACGGCTTCGCCCGCGGCCAGGCCGGCGCCATGGCATAGCGCGTTGGTGACGAGTTCGGATACGACCATCGCAGCGTCCTGGAATGCCGCGCACATGTCCCAGCGCCACAGGGTCTCCCTGGTGAACTCGCGCGCGGCCTGCGGTGACTCCGGCTCGGTTCCGACAGCCCGGACTGCGATCCCCGGCGGCCCGGTAACAGCGGCCGGGAGTAACGCTGGCGGGCGCAGCTGGCTTACCTGGCGGGATAGGACACCGGGAGCCATCCCCCTGCCTCCGTCATCTGTGGTCCGGGCGAGAGCCGCCTGGCGTCCTGCGTGCATGACCTAACCCCAGAGCCTTATCTAGATCGTGCAGACGGGCCGGTCCGCACTTCCGCTACCATGCCATCGACAGTGTGCAGGTGCAAGTGCTTCTGCACGTGCACTTCACATGTGCAATGACTGCGGATGACGGCAGGCAACCGGTCACTAGGCCTTTCGGCAGCCAATTCCGCGGGACCAGACCTAATCAGTCTCATCAGCCTCGCGAAAGGGGATTTCGACGTGGATCTGGCGCACAGCGGCATGCCAGCGACCCAGCTGAGCCGGGCGGTCTGGCGGAAGAGTCAGCGCAGCAATCCCAGCGGCAACTGCGTCCAGGTCGCGTTCCTGACCAGCGGCGAGGTCGCCCTGCGCAACTCCAGGCACCCGGACGGGCCCGCCCTGGTCTTCACCGCAGCCGAGTGGAACGCATTCCTCGGCGGTGCCCAGGATGGCGATTTCGGCCGGCCGGCCGGCTAATGCACTCGATTGCACCTGATTGCCCGGAGCAGGTCATTATGCAATCTCAAAACATGATATGGCGCGACAGCGCCGAGCGTGGGAGACTGCCGTGGTCTGGTGTTCTGGGGAGGGCACATGTTCACAGCCGAACTGGGCGACGGCCGGGTTCGCGGCCTGCTCGAATCGCCGGGTGGCGGCGGTCCGACAGTGCTGCGCCTGCTGCTGGGGGCGCAGTTGCGGAGGCTGCGGGAGGCAAAGCGGATTTCGCTTGAGGACGCAGGTCATGTCATCCGCGCATCGCACTCGAAGATGAGCCGGCTCGAGCTCGGCCGGGTGGGCTTCAAGGACCGGGACATTGCCGATCTGCTCACCCTGTACGGCGTGACGGACGAGCAGGAACGCGAGGCGCTGCGTGCCCTCGCCCGCCAGGCGAATGCCCAGGGCTGGTGGCATGATTACTCCGACATCCTGCCCAGCTGGTTCGAGGCCTACGTCGGGCTCGAGGAAGCGGCTACCCGGATCCGGTCTTATGAGATCCAGTTCGTTCCCGGCCTGCTGCAGACCGAAGACTACGCCCGCGCGGTCACCTTACTCGGCCACGCGAAGGCCCCGGCTAAGGAGATCGAGCGCCGGGTCAGCCTCCGGAGAGCCCGCCAGGCACTGCTCAAGGGCCCGCGCCCACCGCACCTCTGGGTGGTGCTTGACGAGGCAGTTCTGCGCCGGCCAGTCGGCGGGCGGCAAGTCATGCGGGAGCAGCTCGAGTATCTCATCGAGTGCGCGGCGATGCCGAACGTGACGCTCCAGCTCATCCCGTTCCAGGCCGGCGGCCACGCCGCGGCCGGCGGGCCCTTCAGCATCCTGCGCTTTGCCGAACCTGACCTGCCCGACGTGGTCTACCTCGAGCAGCTCACCAGCGCCATCTACCTGGACAAGCGTGAGACGGTCGACACCTACGTAGCGGTCATGGAGCGGCTCTGCCTGGATGCGTTCCCGGCGGAACACAGCACCGACGCGATCAGCACGATCACGGAAGAGTTCTCCTAGGCGCTCGCTCACCATGATGTGCTGGCCGGCCCGGGCGGCGGCGTAGCTGCGCCGGGCAGGCCGGCGCTGGCCTGGTGCGGGGCTAAGCGGTCGGCCGGCTGACCGCGCTGTTCTACGAGGCTCGCTTCTCCAGCCGCCCGCTGACGCTTCGACGTCCCGGGCTGGGCGGTCGTTCCGCCAGGACGGCAGTAACCCTCCCGGCGAGCGGCCCGCCGTACCTGACCGCGATCCGCGTCTATGCTTCGCATATGCGGATCTTCCAGGTCGATGCCTTTACGGACTGCGCGTTCGCGGGCAACCCGGCGGCTGTCTGCCTGCTCGACGGTCCCGCGGATGCAGGCTGGATGCAGCAGCTGGCAGCCGAGATGAACCTCGCCGAGACGGCATTCCTCGAACCGCGCGACGGCGGCTACCTGCTGCGCTGGTTCACGCCCGTCGTCGAGGTCGCGCTCTGCGGCCACGCCACCCTGGCCAGCTCGCATGTCCTGTTCGAGACTGGCCTGGCCGCTGCGGGCGAGCCGATCCATTTTGATTCGGCCAGCGGGCCGCTGGCGGCGCGCCGCGACGGCGAGGCGATCGTACTGGATTTCCCTGCCACGCCGGCCACGCAGGAGGAGCCGCCGCCCGGCCTGCTGGACGCACTTGGCGTCACCGCGCCGGTCTGGACCGGGCGCGCGCCGGAGGACTTCCTGGTGGTCGTGACCGCCGAGGAGGAGGTGACCGGGCTGCGGCCTGATGTGCTCAAGCTGGCGGCGATAACCATCCGCGGCGCGATCGTCACCGCGCCCGCGGCGCGGCCGGGCGCGGACTTCGTCTCCCGGTTCTTCGCCCCGGCTGCCGGGATACCGGAGGATCCGGTCACCGGTGCCGCGCACTGCACGCTGGGCCCGTACTGGTTCGGGCGGTTGGGCCGGACCGAGCTGACCGGCTACCAGGCGTCCCCGCGCGGTGGCACCGTGGGCGTCCGCGCGGTCGCGGACCGGATCTTGCTGACTGGCCACGCCGTCACGGTGCTCTCCGGCGAGTTGACTGCCGCGGCACTGCCGCCCGGCTGACGTCCGGCTGACGTCCGGCCCCGCGCCCGGGGCCCGGACCGCTCACCGGCCGACGGCGTAGCCCTGCATTCCCCTCGGGTTGGCGCCCGCGTACAGGAACCCGCCGTCGCGGGCGACCGCGCTGACCCGGCCGAGCGACCACGGCGGCGTGACCTCCACCTGGTGCCCGCGCCGGCGCAGTTCCGCGATCACCTGCTCCGCTGTCCGTGCCTCGACCGACAGCGACCTGGGCACCGAACCGCGCGGATAGAACGACGACGGGAAGTGGTCCGTGTGGAAGCCCGGCGCGTCGATCGCCTCCTGCAGGTTCATGCCGAAGAGCACGTGGTTGAGGAAGAACGTGACCGTCCACTGGTCCTGATGGTCGCCGCCCGGTGTCCCGAAGGCCAGGTAGGGCTGGCCATCGCGCAGTGCCAGGCTCGGCGACAGCGTGGTCCGCGGCCGGCGTCCCGGCACCAGCGTGCTGGCGAAGCCAGGGGTGAGGCTGAACATCTGCGCCCGGGTGCCCAGGCAGAACCCGAGCCCCGGGATGACCGGCGAGCTCTGCAGCCAGCCGCCGCTCGGCGTCGCGGAAACCAGGTTGCCGAACCGGTCCGCGACATCAAGGTGGCAGGTGTCCCCGGCGCCGAGCTCGGGAACCTCCGTTGCCTGCGCGGCCGATCCGGCCATCGGCTCGCCCGCGCCGGGGTCGCGGTACCGGGCCTCGGCTATCGCCGCCTCTCCTGGCCAGCGTGCGCCGGCCGCGCCGGGGAAGCCCGCCAGGGCGTACCCGGGCAACCGCGGTGCTGCGCCGCCGGGAGCCCCGGGGATCAGGTCGCCCGATGCCCGGCCGCTCACCAGCGGCCGGCGCTGGCGGGCGTACTGCGGGGACAGCAGCTCGTCCAGCGGCACGTCCGACGAGCGCGGGTCGCCGTACCAGGCCTCGCGGTCGGCGAAGGCCAGCTTCGCGCACTCGACCACGGTGTGGATGAAGTCCGCGCTGCCGTGGCCCATCTCCGCGAGGCCGAAGCCGCTGAGCAGGGCAAGCTGCTGCAGGAAGACGGGCCCCTGCCCCCACGGGCCGGTCTTGCAGACGGTAAGGCCTGCGTAGTCGAGCGTGACCGGGGCTTCCACGCTGGCCCGCCAGGCGGCCAGGTCCTGGCCGGCCAGCAGGCCGCGATGCCGCCGTCCGCTGACGTCCATCACCTCGGCCTGCTGCAGGTACGCCATGATCGCCTCAGCGACGAACCCCTCGTAGAACGTCCGCCTGGCCGCCTCGATCTGTGCATCCCTGGCCGGGCCGGCGGCCTCCGCCTCGGCCAGGATCCGGCTGTAGGCGGCGGCCAGGGCCGGATTGGCAAACCGGGAGCCCGGCGCGGGCACGCCATCGCCCAGGTAGACCTCGGCCGACGTCGGCCAGTGATCGCGGAAGGTGCCGGCCACGGCCGCGATGGCGGCGCTCGCGGTGGGCAGCACCGGGTAGCCGTCCCTGGCATAGCTGATCGCGTATTCCATCACCTCCCGCAGGGGCAGGCGGCCGTACCGCTCGAGCAGCAGCATCCAGGTGCCGAACGCGGCGGGCACGCAGGCGGCGAGCAGGCCGGTGCCGGGGACAAGGTCCAGGCCGAGTGACCCGAACATCTCGAGCGTGGCCGCGGCAGGGGCCGTTCCCTGGCCGTCAAGGACGAACGCCTCGCCTGCGGCGGCGTCGAAGCCGATGACCGGCACCTCACCGCCGGGGCCGTTCAGATGCGGCTCGACGACCTGCAGCACGAGCCCGGTGGCCACGGCCGCGTCGAACGCGTTCCCGCCCTTCTCCAGCACCGCGAGGCCAGCGGCGGAGGCCAGCCAGTGCGTCGAGGCGACCATGCCGAAAGTGCCGGCCAGCTGCGGCCTGGTGGTGAACGGGGAGCTGCCGGGCATGAGCGCCTCCTGCGATGCGGGCCAGATCACCCCGACGCTACCGGTGCGCGCGCCGCGCGATGCCCGGCCGGCCGCCGCAGGATCGTGACCATGGTCGCCGGCGTGGCATCGTGGCGCGCCCCTGACCGCCGCGGGATCGTGACCATGGTCGCCGGCGCGGGTGCAACCAGCCCGGGCCTGCTGACGTCATATCTGTCGTGGCCTCCGGCAGGCCGCTCGTCACGACAAGGGGGCACTGCGATGAGGTCATTCCACCGCCATCTCCGGCGCACGATCGCCGCAGCTGCGCTCGGCGGCATCGCCGTGGCGTCAGCTGCCTGCGGTTCGACCGGCGGCCAGGCTGTCCAGCCCGTCGGCACGGCGACGGTCACCACGACCGTCAGCCCTCCGGGCACTCCTGCCGCTGCGGTGTCGCCGACGGCCACGCCCACCCAGCCGGGGCCGTTGCCATGCCCGACCTCGGCACTGCAGGCGTCGATGGGACAGGGAAACGGCGCAGCAGGCAGCACGTACTACCCGCTTGTCTTCACCAATACCTCCGGTGCCGACTGCACGCTGTTCGGGTATCCCGGGGTCTCGTTCGTGACCGGCATCGGCGGCAGCCAGATCGGCCGCGCCGCGAGCAGGAACCCGGCGCTGTCCAGCGAGCAGGTCACGCTCGCCGCGGGCGGATCCGCTCATGCCTCGCTGCAGGTGGTCAATGCCGCGAACTACTCGGCTGCATCCTGCCACCAGGTGACCGTGCACTGGCTGAAGATCTACCCGCCGAACCAGACGGCGCCGCTCTACCTCAGCTTCACCGCCTCGGCTTGCCAACGGCAGGCCAAGCCGGTCAACATCCTCGCCGTGGAAGCCGTCCGGCCGGGAAGCGCCTGACAGATGGCGGTTGACTGCGTACCGTGACATCGTCACCACGTTCCGAACAACCCCGGACGGCGTGACTGCGTCCTAGCAGTCGTAGGCCCATTCCACGCAGCGAGAGGGCGTGCCCGATGAGGTTACGCATTCCGGACGGCCCGTGCCCGCGCCCGCGCCCGGGCCGCGGCGGGCGGCTTGGTGCCGCCAGCGTCGCCTGCTCCGCGACGCTCGTGCTGGCCGGCCTCGCCGCTTGCGGCTCGGCAGCCGGCCCGGCGGGCAGCGCGGCAGCCGGCAACGCGGACGCTGCCTGCGCGGCGTCCGTCCTGAAGGTGACGGTCGATGCCACGGCAGCAGGCACGGCGGCGGGAACCACCTACTACCCGATCGACTTCACCAACGCGTCAGGCGCCAGCTGCCAACTGGATGGCTACCCAGACGCCTGGTTCGTCACGTCGGCCGGCCAGCGGATCGGCGCCGCGGCCGTGCGGGACCGGGCCATCACCGCCCGTCCCGTACCCCTCCCCCCGGGCGCGACCGCGCATGCCTGGCTACAGGTCGCCGACGCCGCCAACTACCCGGCGAAGGCGTGCCGCCCGGTGACTGCGCACATGCTGCTCATCCGCGCACCGGGCGCAGCGGGCACAAGCTCGGTGCGGCGCGCGTTTCCGGCATGCGCGGCGGCCATGCACGGCCACGGCATCCTCACCGTTCAGCCGATCCTGCCCGGCCGGGCCAGCCGCGGCGCGGCCTGACAGCGGGCCGGGCACGGCCAGCGGCCCACCGCCACCTCAGCCTGCTGGTGGTGGCACGATGCGGCCGGAGACGGGAATCCCCGGTTTCGGCACCCCTGACCCGGCCCGCTGGCAAGCGCATGCCCGGCCGTCAGCCCGCGATGGCCCGGTCAGCCGGGGAACATGCCGGGCACGACAACGCCCGCCTCGTACGCCATGATCACGGCCTGCACCCGGTCCCGCAGGCCGAGCTTGGCAAGCACGTGGCCGATATGCGTCTTGACGGTCGCCTCGCTGACGAACAGCGCGACGGCGATCTCCGCGTTGCTGCGGCCGCGGGCCACCTGCAGCAGGATGTCGCGCTCGCGCGGGGTCAGCGACGCCAGCGCCGACG
>DATGVY010000769.1:0-12132 GCA_035299845.1 Streptosporangiaceae bacterium | reverse complement strand
CCGTAGCATTGGGGAAGAGGTGATTACATGGGCATCGTTTCGCGCGGCTTCGGGGGCCGGAGGAGATCGTCCCGGCCGGACCTGCCGCCTGGCCAGTACCTCGTCGAGGACTTCCCGGTGCTCTCGGCCGGGCCGACGCCGCGGATCGACCTGGGGTCATGGGAATTCCGCGTCGTGACCGAGGACGGCAGCAAGCGCTCCTGGGACTGGGCGGCCTTCCGCGCGATGCCCAGCGAGGACATCACGGTCGACCTGCACTGCGTCACGAAATGGTCGAAGCTCGGCACCAGCTGGGCCGGCGTCTCGCTGGATGCCATCCTCGGCGACATCGAGACGGCGGCGGAGTTCGCCCTGGTGGGGTCCTATGGCGGCTATACCACGAACCTGCCTCTTGAGGACCTGCTGAACGGGCAGGCATGGATTGCCTATGCCTACGACGGCGGGGATCTCGCTCCTGAGCACGGCGGGCCGGCCCGGCTGCTCGTCCCGCACCTGTACCTGTGGAAGTCCGCCAAGTGGGTCAACAGCATTCAGCTGCGGGACGATGACGAGCCGGGCTTCTGGGAGAGCGCCGGGTACCACAACTACGGAGACCCATGGCGCGAGCAGCGGTACTGGGGAGACTGAGCTGGCGGGTCGGTACCGTCGTCGCGCTGCGCGACGAGACCCCGACCGCCCGGACGATCGTCCTCGACGTGCCCGGCTGGCCCGGCCACGCGGCCGGCCAGCATGTCGATCTGCGGCTGACCGCGCCGGACGGATACTCGACGCAGCGGTCCTATTCGATCGCCTCCGCGCCCGACGGCGACCGGCTTGATCTGACCATCGAGCCGGTACCCGACGGCGAGGTATCGCTGTATCTGACCGAGGTGCTCACCAGCGGAGATCAGCTGGAACTGCGGGGCCCGGTCGGCGGCTGGTTCGTCTGGCGGCCTGGCGCGGCCGATCCCGTCTTCCTCGTGGCCGGCGGTTCTGGCCTGGTGCCGCTGATGGCGATGATCCGCACCCGCGGCCTGACCGGCGACGAGGCGCCGTTCCGGCTGATCTATTCGGTCCGCGACCCGGCCTCGGTGCTGTACGGCGGCGAACTGCGGCGGCGCGCACGCGACGACCAGGGGCTCGGCGTGACCTGCGCGTTCACCCGCGCGGCGCCGCCCGGATCGACGCGGCCTGCCGGGCGGATCGACGCGAGCCTGCTGACCGCTGCTGGCTGGTCACCGGATCGCCGGCCCGCCGTCTTCGTCTGCGGTCCGACCGGGTTCGTCGAGGCCGCGGCGAACATGCTCGTTGACATCGGCCACGACCCGCAGCGCATCAAGACGGAGCGATTCGGCACCAGCGGAGGTCCACCATGAGCCAGCCACCCCTCGACGGCAATGCGCTGGCCGGCGCGCTGAGCGAGGTTTTCCGAGTTGACGTCACCAGCGCCATCGGCGAATGCGCCCATTGCCGGCGTCGCGGGCCGATGGCAGAGACCGTGGTCTACGCCAATGCCCCAGGGATGGTTGCGCGCTGCCCCGGCTGCGACGCGGTCGTGCTCCGCCTGGTCACCGATTCCGGGCGCGCCTGGCTCGACCTGCGCGGCCTGACCTGCCTGCAACTCGCCATCCCGGCCTAGTGACCGGGCGCCACGGCCTCGACCCCGGCGATGAACAGGTCTACCCCGAACCGGTAGTGGAATTCCGGATTGTCGCAAGCCGTCAGGGGGACCGCGGCCTCCACCAGCCGCGGGTAGGCGTCCGGCGGCAGCATCGCGAGCCGGACCCGGTTACGGCGCTGCTGCTCCGCGCGCTCGTCCCCGGTCAGGCCGGGTTCGTATCCTGGCTCACTCATGACGAGCATCATGCCGGTCCACAGCGCGCTGCGGGCGATCTCGCTGGCATGCACGGGATCGAAGCCGCCGCGGCGCAGGACGTCCAGGGTGACCTCGGTTGCCCGCAGCGCGGCGTCGTTCTGCTTTTCGCCTGCCACCAGCAGCTGGGCTGCGCACGGGTGCGCGCGCAGCACCTGAACCAGGGATTCCAGCAGGCTCCGCAGCTGCCGTGACCAGCCGGCTGCGGCGTCGACGTCGGTCCTTATCTCGCCCCATATCTGCGTGGCCAGCCCGCTGAGCAGCTCTTCCTTGCTGCGGAAGTGCCAGTACAGCGCCATCGGGGTGACGCCAAGCTCCTGCGCGAGCCGCCGCACGGTCAGCGCGTCCAGCCCCTCGGCGTCGGCCAGCGCAAGCGCGCGCCCGACAACGGCACTCTTGCTGAGCCGCGCCTTGTCCGCCTCGTCCCGCGTCGCCGTGGAAGCCATCGCTTGACAACTATACGCCGTACAAGGCAGTCTGTGCTACGTACATGTACAACGTATATGAGTTATGTACAGGTACTACGTACAGGCAGGTGGCGGCAGAAGGAGAGAACACGATGCCCAGACGCTGGTGGACCCTGGTGGCGGTAGCGCTCGCCACCTTCATGAGCTACCTCGACAACAACGTGATCAACGTCGCGATCCCGACCATCCAGCGCAGCCTGCACCTGTCGGTGGCGGGCCTGGAGTGGGTCGTCAGCAGCTACATCCTGATGTTTGCCGGGCTCCTGCTCGTCGGCGGGCGGCTGGCCGACGTCTACGGCCGCCGCCGGCTGTTCCTGATCGGCATCTCGGTGTTCACCCTCGCCTCGCTGGCCGCCGGGCTGGCGGGCAGCGGCGGCGTCCTGATCGGCTTCCGGGTCCTGCAGGGCCTCGGTGCCGCGCTCGTGGTGCCCACCACGCTCGCGATCATCGTCGCCACCTTCGACGATGTCAGGGAGCGCACTACGGCGGTCGGCGCGTGGACGGCCATCGGCGCGCTGGCGCTGGCACTCGGCCCGCTCGTCGGCGGCTTCATCAGCCAGCACCTGCACTGGGGCTGGATATTCTTCATCAACGTGCCGGTCGGCATGATCGCGCTCGTCATCGCCGCCGTCTCCATGCGGGAGTCCGTCGACGACTCCGTTGTCCGCAGTCTCGACCTGCCCGGGCTGGCCACCTCAGCCATCGCGCTGTTCTCGCTCACCTACGCGCTGATCGAGGGCCACGACAGGGGGTGGACCGCACCGCTGATCCTCGGCGCCTTTGCGGTCTCCGCCGCCGCGGCGGCCGCATTCGGCGCGATCGAGTCCCGCAGCAGTCACCCGATGGTCGCGATGTCGCTGTTCCGCTCACGGGTCTTCAGCGGCGGGATCGCCACCATGATGCTGTGGGCCTTCGGCATCTTCGGCATCTACTTCTTCACCTCGCTGTACCTGCAGGACGTGCTCGGCTTCTCGCCGACCACGGCAGGGCTTGCCTTCGTGCCGATGGCGCTGTGCATGGCGGTGTTCGCCGGCGCGGGCGGGCCGATCGCAGCGCGGGTGGGCGCGCACCGGACGGTCGCGTTCGGGCTGGTGCTCGTCGCGGCCGGCGTCTACCTTGTCTCGCTGCTCGGACAGGGCGCAACCTTCGCTGGCCTGATGCCCGGCTTCCTGCTGGTCGGCGTCGGCTCCGGGCTCAATGTGCCGCTGACCGACGCGCTGCTGCGGACAATGCCGCCACAGCGCGCCGGAATCGCCTCGGCGGTGCTCAACGCGTCCCGTGAAGTGTCCGGGCTGCTCGGCATCACGGTCATCGGTGCCGTGCTGCGGTCCCGGCAAGGCGTCGCGCTGCAGCACGGCGCGACGCCGGCCGGCGCTTTCCTTGACGGCTACCAAGGCGGCCTGCTCGTCACCGTCGCGCTGGTGGCGGCCGGCGCCGTGGTCAGTTTCGTCGCGCTGCGCGGCCTCACCCGGCAAGCCGCCCCGGCACCCGTGTCCGCTGACCGCGAACGAACGCCGGAAACAAACCGAGGCCTGGCCGGCTTGACATCTGTAAGTAAGTAATCGACCAGGGAAGTGAACCTGATGAGCGAAACTCTCTCGCTGCCCGTGCTGCCGCTCGATGACTCCGTGGTCCTGCCGACCATGGTGGTCCCGTTCGACACCTCGGGCGCGGAGGTCCGCGCGGCCATCGAGGCGGCGCAGTCGGCCACGGCAGGCCAGCCTGACGACAAGCCCAGGGTGCTGCTCGTGCCCAGGCTGGGCGGCAAGTACTCGGCGGTCGGCACGCTCGGCGTCGTAGAGCAGATCGGCCGCCTGCCGAGCGGGGAGCCCGCCGCCGTCATCCGCGGCCTGGCGCGGGTCCGGGTCGGCGTCGGCACCGTCGGCCCCGGCGCGGCGCTCTGGGTCGAGTGCACCGTGGTGGCGGAGCCTGAGGCTTCCGCGCGCGCTCACGAGCTGGCGCGCGAATACCGCGGACTGGCCGCGACCATCCTGCAGAAGCGCGGCGCCTGGCAGGTCGTCGACTTCCTGCAGCGGCTCACCGACCCGTCGGCGCTCGCCGACAGCGCGGGCTACGCCGGCTACCTGACGCTGGAGCAGCGGACGGAACTGCTGGAGACGACCGACCCCGAGCGCCGGCTTGAGCGGCTGACCGGCTGGGCCCGCGACCAGCTTGCCGAGCTCGACGTCACCGAGACGATCGAGAACGATGTCCGGGAGGGCATGGAGAAGCAGCAGCGCGAGTTCCTGCTCCGCCAGCAGCTCGCCGCGATCCGCAAGGAACTCGCCGAGCTCGACGGCCAGCCGGCCTCCGAGGAGGACGACTACCGGGCCAGGATCGAGGCGGCTGACCTGCCGGAGAAGGTGGCCGAGGCGGCGCTGAAGGAGGCCGCCAAGCTGGAGCGCAGCTCGGACGCATCGCCGGAGGGCAGCTGGATCCGGACCTGGCTGGACACCGTGCTTGAGATCCCGTGGAACACCCGCACCGGTGACGCGTACGACATCGCCGGCAGCCGCGCGATCCTGGACGCCGACCATGCCGGGCTTGACGACGTCAAGGACCGGATCATCGAGTACCTCGCGGTCCGCAGGCGGCGGGCGGACAAGGGCCTCACCCTGGTCGGCGGCCGCCGCAGCGGCGCGGTGCTCGCGCTGGCCGGCCCGCCCGGCGTCGGGAAGACCTCGCTGGGCGAGTCGGTGGCCCGCGCGATGGGCCGTAAGTTCGCCCGGGTGGCGCTCGGCGGCGTCCGGGACGAGGCCGAGATCCGCGGGCACCGGCGCACCTACGTCGGCGCGCTGCCCGGCCGGATCGTGCGGGCCATCCGCGAGGCGGGCTCGATGAACCCGGTGATCCTGCTCGACGAGGTCGACAAGCTCGGCACGGACTACCGCGGCGACCCGACCGCGGCCCTGCTCGAGGTGCTCGACCCGGCGCAGAACCACACGTTCCGCGATCACTATCTGGAGGTCGAGCTCGACCTGTCGGACGTGCTGTTCATCGCGACGGCCAACGTGGCCGAGGCAATCCCCGAGCCGCTGCTCGACCGGATGGAGCTTGTCGCGCTTGACGGCTACACCGAGGACGAGAAGGTGACGATCGCCCGGGATCACCTGCTGCCGCGGCAGCTGGAGCGGGCCGGCCTGGATGCCGCCGACGTGACGGTCACCGACGGCGCACTGCAGCGGCTGGCGGCGGAGTACACCCGCGAGGCGGGCGTGCGGGCGCTGGAGCGCAGCATCGCCAAGGTCCTGCGGAAGATCGCCGCGCAGCTGGCCGGCGGCAAGGCGACGCTGCCGGTCACGGTCGGCCCGGCCGACCTGCACGGCTACCTCGGGCATCCGCGGCACACGCCGGAATCGGCCGAGCGGACCGCGGTGCCCGGCGTGGCAACCGGCCTCGCGGTCACCGGCACCGGCGGCGACGTGCTGTTCATCGAGGCGTCGCTGGCGGACAAGGAGACCGGCACCACCGCCGTCACGCTCACCGGTCAGCTTGGCGACGTGATGAAGGAGTCCGCCCAGATCGCGCTGTCCTACCTGCGCTCGCACGGCGCCGAGCTCGAGCTGCCGGTCGGTGACCTGAAGGACCGCGGCGTGCACGTGCACGTGCCGGCCGGCGCGGTGCCCAAGGACGGGCCGAGCGCCGGGGTGACGATGACCACGGCACTTGCGTCGCTGCTGTCCGGCCGCCTGGTCCGGTCCGACGTCGCGATGACCGGCGAGGTCTCGCTGACCGGCCGGGTGCTGCCGATCGGCGGGGTGAAGCAGAAGCTGCTCGCCGCCCACCGGGCTGGGATCACGACCGTGCTGATCCCGAAGCGCAACGAGCCCGACCTGGACGACGTGCCGGCCGACGTGCGGGCGCAGCTGGCGATTCACCCGGTCAGCGACGTGCGCGAGGTGCTGGAGCTGGCGCTGGAGCCGGCCGTCACCCGGTCAGCGGTCGCGGCCTGAGCCGGTCACGGCCGGAGCCGGTCACAGCCGGAGCCGGTCACAGCCGGAACAGGTCACGGCCGGGAGCGGTCACAGCCGGGGCAGGTCGCGGCCGGAGCCGGTCACGGCCGGAGCCGGTCACGGCACGATGTGAGCCCCCTGGGCGGCCACGCTCAGGGGGCTCACCTGCCAGCCGGCGCCCTCGGCCGCCGCGATGGACGCCACCTCGGCGGCCCCCGGTCCCCGCCCGGTCGCGGTGAGTGCCAGCACGGCGGGCCCGGCGCCCGACACGACTGCCGCGATACCGGCCGACCGCAGGCTGGCGACCAGGCTGGCTGTCCGCGGCATCGCGGCCGCCCGGTAGCGCTGGTGCAGGAAATCCTCGGTGGCATCAAGCAGCAGGCCAGGATCGCTGGTGAATGCCGCGATCAGCAAGGCCGCGCGGGCTCCGTTCTGCGCGGCGTCCGCATGCGGAACCGCTGGCGGCAGGGCTAGCCGAGCCTCGGCGGTGGCAAGAGCTTCAGGGGGTACGCAGACTACCGGCTCGATGCCTGCCATCGGCGAGAGCCTTGCGGAGCGAACTCCGTCGGCCGCCGTCCAGGCGATCGTCAGCCCGCCGGCCAGGCACGCGGCCACGTTGTCCGGATGCCCCTCCAGCCCGGCCGCCAGCCGGAGCAGCTCGGCATCGGGCGGCATCGCGGCGGCAGCCCTGGCCCCCGCCCCAGCTGCCAGTTCCCGGCGAAGACCTCCATGTAGGCCAGGTTGCGGCATCGCGGCGGCATCCCTGGCCCCCGCCCCAGCCCCCGCCCCAGTCCTGGTCCGGGCGGCGGCACCGGCCAGCGCACGCGCGGCCAGCAGGCCGGCCACGATTGCGGCCGCCGATGAGCCGAGCCCGTAACCCTGCGGGATCGCGTTACGGCACTGCAGGGCAATCCCGGGCGGCTGGCCGCCCAGCGCCTCGAACGCGGCCCGCATGGCGCGGATGACGAGATGATCTTCGCCCGCGGTGGCTGTCTCGGTGCCGGTTCCGGACACCTCGATCTCCAGCCCGGCGCTGATGATCCGCGCGGCGACGACGTCATGGCGGGTCAGCGCCAGGCCCAGGGAGTCAAAGCCAGGCCCCAGGTTCGCACTTGTCGCCGGTGCGCGCACGATGACCGGCCGGTCTGGCCAGCTCACTCAAGGCCCAGCGCGGCGGCCGCGGCGGCGCTGTCGGCCGGGATCGTGACCGGCTCGGGCCCGGCCGAAATTGCCGGACCTGGCTCCTTCAGCCCGTTGCCGGAGATCGTGCAGACGACCAGCGAGCCCGCGCGCACCTGGCCCGCCGCGCACGCCTGCAGCAGGCCGGCCACGCCGGCCGCCGACGCCAGCTCGCCGAATACGGCCTCCTTGCTGGCCAGCAGCCGGTACGCGGACAGGATCTGCTGGTCGGTGACCGAGCCGATCAGGCCGCCGGATTCGTCCCGCGCGGCCTCGGCGAGCCGCCACGACGCCGGGTTGCCGATCCTGATCGCGGTCGCGATCGTGCTCGGCGCCGGGACGGGCCGGCCGGTGACGATGGGCGCGGCACCGCTCGCCTGGAAGCCGAGCATCCGCGGCGCCTGGGTGGCCAGGCCGCCAGCCAGGTACTCGGTGTACCCCAGCCAGTACGCGGCGATGTTGCCGGCGTTGCCCACCGGCAGGCAGTGCACGTCGGGCGCGTCGCCGAGCGCGTCCACTATCTCGAATGCCGCCGTCTTCTGGCCCGCCAGCCGGTCCGGGTTGACGGAGTTGACCAGGGCAACTGGGTAGCTTTCCGCCAGCTTGCGGACCAGCTTCAGGCAGTCGTCGAAGTTCCCGTCCACCTGCAGCAGCCGCGCCCCGTGCACCAGCGCCTGGGCGAGCTTGCCGATCGCGATCTTGCCGTGCGGGACCAGCACGGCGCAGGCCAGGCCCGCCCTCGCGGCGTAGGCAGCCGCGCTCGCGCTGGTGTTCCCGGTGGAGGCGCAGATGACCATGGTGGCGCCGCGCGCCACGGCCATGCTCACGGCGACCGTCATCCCCCGGTCCTTGAACGAGCCCGTCGGGTTCGCGCCCTCGACCTTCAGGTAGACATCGCAGCCGGTGAGCGCGGACAGGGCGGGCGCGGGAAGCAGCGGCGTGCCGCCCTCGCCGAGGGTCACCACCGGCCCGGCCGCGGTGACCGGCAGCCGGTCGCGGTACTCGCCGATCACGCCGCGCCACCGGCCGCCGGCGGCAGTGCCGATGGCCTGCGGCCGGCCCGGCTCCGCCCCTCGCGCGCCCGGCTCGCCCGCGGACGCCCCAGGCAGTGCTGCCGGGCGGGCCGTGCTCATTCCCCCTCCTCGCCCTCGACCCGCAGCACGCTGTCGACGGCGCGCACGGCCGCCATCGCGCCGAGCTCGGCCACCGTCGCCGCCAGCTGCGACTCGCGCGCCGTATGCGTCACGATGACGAGGTTGGCGTCCTCTCCCCTGCCCTCCTGGCGCACCGCCTTGATCGACACGTTGTGCCGGGCGAATGACTCCGCGACCGGAGCGAGCACGCCGGGCCGGTCGGCGACGTCCAGCGCGACGTAGTACCGGGTGAGCGCGTCGCCCATCGGCAGCACCGGCAGCTCGGCGTAGGTCGACGTGTCGGGGCCGCGGATCCCCGCGATCCGGTTGCGCGCGACGGCGACGAGGTCGCCGAGCACGGCGCTCGCCGTCGGCCCGCCGCCCGCGCCCGCGCCGTAGAACATCAGCCTGCCCGCCGACTCCGCCTCAACGAAGACGGCGTTGTAGGCCTCCCGGACCGCGGCGAGCGGATGGACCCGCGGGATCATCGCCGGGTGCACCCGCGCCGAGATGCCGCCGTCGCACCGCTCGCAGATCGCGAGGAGCTTGACCACGCAGCCGAGCGCCTGGGCACTCGCGATGTCGGCGGCCGTCACCGCCCCGATCCCTTCCCTGTGCACGTCCTCGGCGGTGACCCTGGTGTGGAACGCGAGCCCGGCCAGGATCGCTGCCTTGGCCGCGGCGTCGAAGCCATCGACGTCGGCGGTCGGGTCGGCCTCGGCATAGCCCAGCGCCTGCGCCTCCGCGAGCGCGTCAGCGAAATCGGCGCCGGAGGTGTCCATCTTGTCGAGAATGTAGTTCGTCGTCCCGTTGACTATCCCGAGCACGCGGCGGACCGCGTCGCCGACCAGCGACTCGCGCAGCGGCCGCAGCAGCGGGATCGCGCCGCCCACCGAGCCCTCGTAGTACAGGTCCGTGCCCTGCTCGCGCGCCACCTGGTGCAAGGCGGCGCTATCGCGGGCCAGCAGTTCCTTGTTGGCCGTGACCACCGACTTGCCTGCCCGCATCGCGGCCAGCAGCAGCGACCTGGCCGGCTCGACGCCGCCCATCAGCTCGATCACGATATCCACGTCCTGGCGGGTGGCCAGGCCCATCGCGTCGGTGGTCAGCAGCGGGCTGTTCGCCGCCGCGCCGCGGCTGCGGCTGGGGTCCCTGACCGCGACGCCCGCCACCTCAAGCGGGGCGCCCGCGCGCGCCCGCAGATCAGCCGACTGCTCCCCGAGCAGGCGGAAAACCTCCGAGCCCACTACCCCGCAGCCGAGCAGCGCCACCCGCAGCGGCGCGCGATCATCAGTCCTGGGCACTACAGGCCGCTCCCCTCGCCCGGCACTGACCGCTCACCCAGCCCCGGCGGTCTCCCGCTGGCAGAACCCGCAAGAATTGAGCCGGCCGCCGGCGGCAGCAGGCCCGAGCCGTTCCCCGCGCTCCGATCCCGCCTAGCTTACTGACAGGCTGGGGAGGACTGCGTAACCCATCGGAAGGGAGTGCCCGCGGATGACAACGGCTGACTTGCTCACCGACGCCTTCGGCCGGATCCGGGAGGTCGTCCACGAGGCGGTCGACGGCCTGCCGCCGGACCGGCTGGCGCTGCGCCCCGGCGGCCGGGGGAATTCCATCGCCTGGCTTATCTGGCACCTGACCCGGGTTCAGGACGATCATGTCGCTGACGTGGCAGGCACCGAGCAGGCCTGGGCGGCTGACGGCTGGGCGGCGCGGTTCGGCCTGCCGCTCGACGTGGCAGACACCGGCTACGGGCACGGCGCCGACGAGGTCGCTGCCGTCCGGGTGGCGTCCGGGGAGCTGCTGACCGGCTACCACGACGCGGTCTTCGAGCAGACGACCAGGTATGTCAGCGGCCTGGCCGACGCCGACCTCGACCGCGTCGTGGACAAGCGCTGGAACCCCCCGGTGACGCTCGGGGTGCGGCTGCTGAGCGTGATCTCCGATGACCTGCAGCACGCCGGGCAGGCGGCCTATCTCCGCGGTCTCGGCGACCTCGGCTGATCCGCGGTCAGTCCTATTCCATGATCACGGAGGATTTGCGGTGCTCCAGCACCCATTATCCTCCGCGATCATGGAATCCCTGGCGCCGGACGGCCGTTTTCCAGGTACCGCGGGGCCCCGGCGCGGCGGGCCGCGGCCACCCGGCGGCGGATCGGCTTCCTGAGCAGCTTGAGTGCCACGGGCAGCCGGGCCAGCCGGTACTCGGAGATCTCCGCGGGCTGCAGGACCACGGCCGCGAGGCTCGCGTCATCGAACTTGCCGCAGTCGAAGAGGAACCTGATGCCGCCGGGGTTAGCGGGCTTGCCGGGACGGGCAGGACGGGGCGGGCGGAAGTCAACGCAGGCCAGTCGCGCGGCCCGGACGTCGAGCCCGCACTCTTCGCGGACCTCGCGCCGGCAGGCCTGCCACGGCGTCTCCCCGTCGGCCTCCATCACGCCGCCGGGAATGGTCCAGCCCGATTTGTAGGTCGGCTTGAGTATCAGCAGTCGCCCCGACCGATCGAAGATCATCGCCCCGGCGGAGACCGGGATGGCGGGGATCGGCAGGCCGGCCAGGCTGGCCAGGTCACCCGGGTCAGCCGGGCCGGGCAGGTCGGCCGGGTCAGCCGGGTCAGCCGGGACGGGCAGGTCGGCCGGGATGAACGGCGCCACGCTGCCGGGCGGGTGACCGCTGCCCGGGTGACCGGCGCCGGGCGAGTGACCGCCGCCGGGCGCGAGTAGCCGCTGAGGCGCAAGGCCGGGCGGCGCGGGACCGGGCGGCGCTGGGCCGGGCGGCGCTGGGCCGGGCGGCGCGAGACCGGGCGGCGCGGGATCAGGCGGCGTGGGACCGGGCGGCGCGGGATCAAGCGGCATCCGGGCCGCTCACCCGGCCGGCTGATGGCGCAGGCCGTCCGCGATGAGCGCGATCATGCGATCCGCCTGGCCAGCGTCCACGGGCTCGCGCTGCACGGCCATGCTGACCGCGTGCACCAGCCTCAGCAGGTCCAGCGCGTTGGCATCCGGCCGCACGTCCCCGGCCTCCTGCGCCCGGGTGAGCAGGGCAGCCGCCGACTGCCGCATCATCGAACTGCAGGAGAACATGAGTTCCGAGTCCTTGTTCATCGTGGCGAGCAATGCCGAAGTCAGGCTGCGCTTGGTGCTGCCAAAATCTACAAGCGCCCGCAGCCAGGTCACCAGCGCCTCGCCGGGGGGCGCGGATCCGAGCAGTTCAGTCGCCCTGGCGCAGAGGATCTCCACCTGATCGCGGTAGACGGCCTCAAGGAGGGCCTGCCGGGTAGGAAAGTGCCGGTACAGCGTCCCGATCCCGACGCCGGCCCGCCGCGCGATCTCCTCAAGTGACGCGTCGTCGGCACCGTGCTCGATGAAGGCGGCGCTGGCCGCTCTGAGCAGGCGCTGGTAGTTCCGCTGCGCGTCGGCGCGCATCGGCCGCGGCGCGCTGCCGTCCGGCACCGGGCCGCTGTCCGGCCGGGCGGGACCATCCGGCCGAGGCGGGCCATCCGGCCGAGGCGGGCCATCCGGCCGGGCGGGACCATCCGGCCGAGGCGG
>DATGVY010000768.1:0-9706 GCA_035299845.1 Streptosporangiaceae bacterium | reverse complement strand
GATCAGCGCCAGCCGCGCCAGCGCCAGCCGTCCCAGGATCAGCGCCAGCCGCGCCAGCACCAGCCGCGCCAGCGCCAGCCGTCCCAGCACCGGCGCCAGCCGTCCCAGCGCCAGCACCAGCCGCGCTGGCCGCAGCATCAGCCACGCCAGTGGTAGCACCAGCCGCACCAGCTATCCCAGCAGCGCCTTTGTCACCGCCAGCCGCGCCAGTATCGGCATCACGAATGGTGGCGGAGCGGCCGTCCGGCTCTGGTACGGGATCGGGCAGCTCAGCCGCGATCAGGTCGGCGAGGACCATCGCACTCGTCAGGTCCGGTACGTCCTCGTCGCCTACGCTCCACCCGGCCGCGGTACGGCGCAGCACGGCCCCGTCCGGCGCGCCAGGGCCGGCGGCCCCGGCCGGCTGGTTGCGCTCGCCGGCCATCAGCGGACAGCCAGCTCGTTCAGGCGTTCCCTGACTTGCGCGGCGGACGGATTGGTCAGGGCGCTGCCGTCGGGGAAGAGCACAGTCGGAACGGTCTGGAACCCGCCGTTGATGAGCATCACGTAGTCAGCCGCGGCGGGATCCTGCTCGATGTCGACCTCGGCGACCTCGATGCCATCCCGCGCAAGCTGGCTCTTCAGCCGCCTGCAGAACGCGCACCACGGCGTGGTGTACATGGTCAGCGGCTGTGCCATCTGCCGTCAGCTCCCCTCGCTGCTCGCTGTTGCCGAGTGCAGTAACGCCCTATCCTGCCGCCGGATTCCCGCGCGTGTCGGTGCGATACGGAAGGATGACCCGGACAAGGAGGTGCGCCGTGGAGTCGCCGGATGCCGCGATGCTCGCCCCGCATTCCGGGCTCGCCGGGGCCGAGTCCTGGCCCGCCGGGCCGGCGTCCGTGCCTGCCGGGCCAGCGATCGTGCCTGTGGAGCTGGCCGGGCCCGAGGCCGTGCTCGCATCGCTCGATCCGGAGCAGCGGGAGGTCGCCCTCGCCAGCCGCGGGCCGGTCTGCGTGCTCGCCGGCGCGGGCACCGGCAAGACCCGAGCGGTGGCGCACCGCATCGCCTACGCGGTCGCGATCGGCGTGGTCGATCCCGGCCGGGTGCTTGCCGTGACTTTCACGACCCGCGCCGCCGGGGAACTGCGCGGCCGGCTGCGGCAGCTCGGCACCGCGGCGGTGCCCGGCACCGGGATGGAACGCGTCCAGGCGCTGACCTTCCACGCGGCAGCGCTGCGCCAGCTTAATCATTTCTGGCCGTCCACAGTGGGCGGCCAGCCCCCTCGCGTGCTCGATTCGAAGATCGGCCTCGTCGCCGAGGTGGCCCGCGGGCTGCGGCTGTCCGCTGGCCTGTCGGAGCTGCGCGATGCCGCGGCGGAAATCGAATGGGCGAAAGTCAGTCAGCTGCGCCCCGACGACTACCCGCAAGCAAGTTCAAAATCCGGCCGAACGGGGCCCTTCACGCCGGTCGCCCTGGCCAGGCTTTACGCCGGCTACGAGGAACTGCGCAGGGAACGCCATCTGGTGGATTTCGAGTCGGTTCTCGAGCTGACCGCCGCGATACTGGCCGAGAACGAGGTGGCGGCTGCCCAGGTCAGGAGCCGGTACTCGTACTTCGTGGTGGATGAGTACCAGGATGTCAACCCGCTGCAGAAGCTCCTGCTCGATGTCTGGCTCGGCGGCTCGCAGGACGTCTGCGTCGTCGGCGATCCCCACCAGACGATCTACTCGTTCACCGGGGCGACATCGGCCTTTCTCACCGGCTTCGCAGCTGAGTATCCGGCCGCGACGGTCGTCAGGCTGGTGCGGAACTACCGGTCCACCCCTCAGGTCGTGACGCTGGCCAACCGGGTGAGCGGGATGGCGGGCAGTGCCAGGGCCGGCGGCCTGGCGGCCAGGTTCGCCAGGTCCAGGACGGGCGCGGCGCTGGTGGCGCAGCTGCCAGCGGGACCGGAGCCAGAGTTCGAGGAGTTCGATGACGAGCCCGCCGAGGCGCAATCGGTGGCGCGGCGGGCCGCGGCGCTCATCGAGGCTGGCCTGCCGGCCGGGGAGATCGCTGTACTACTGCGTACAAATGCCCAGACGCCGGCCTACGAGCAGGCGCTCGGGGATGCAGGCGTGCCCTTCCAGGTGCGCGGTGCGGAGCGCTTCTTCGACCGGGCCGAAGTCCGCCAGGCCGTCGCGCTGCTCCGGGCGGCGGCCAGGTCCGCTTCCGCGCCGGACGACCCGCCGGGCCAGGTCCGGCCGATCCTGGCCGGAGTCGGGCTCACCAGGGAAGGGCCGGCTGGCCGTGGCCAGGCGCGGGAACGATGGGAGTCGCTTGAGGCGCTGGCGCAACTGGCGGATGACTTCTTCGCCACCGCCCCGCAGGCGTCGCTTGCCGACCTGGCCGCCGAGCTTGTCCAGCGCAGCGCCATCGGGCAGGCGCCGGCGCTGGATGGCGTGGCCCTCGGCTCGCTGCACGCGGCCAAGGGCCTTGAGTGGGACGCGGTGTTCCTGCCCGGGCTGACGGACGGGACGCTGCCGATCATCTACGCGAAGACCGACGAGGCCATCGAGGAGGAGCGGCGGCTGCTCTATGTCGGCGTGACCCGCGCCCGGCTGCGGGTGCACCTGTCCTGGGCACTGGCCAGGTCGGCAGGCGGCCGCCGGACCAGGCGGCCGTCCAGGTTCCTCGACGGGGTCCGGCCCGCGGCCCGTCCGGCCCGCGCCGGCCAGGGCCGTTCCGCCCGGGCGGCGCAGCAGAGACCACCCGGCCAGTCCGGCAGCCCGTTCTTCCTCCGGCTGCGTGAGTGGCGGCGGGAGATCGCCAGGGAGCAGAGCGTGCCCGCCTACGTCATCTTCTCCGACGCGACGCTGGCGGTCATCGCCGACCGGCGGCCCGCCAGCATGACGGAGCTTGCCGTCGTCCCCGGTGTCGGCCCGGCCAAGCTCGACCGATACGGTGCCGCGGTACTGGCGCTGTGCGCGGAACCAGCGGAGACGGGCGGTGCGGGATCGTGAGCCAGGCACTGGACGGTGTGGTGGCCCTCCTCGACCTGGAGCAGATCGAGGTCAACATCTTCCGCGGCCGCAGCCCGGAGAACGAGCGCAGGCAGCGGGTGTTCGGCGGCCAGGTGGCCGGGCAGGCGCTGGTCGCGGCCGGCCGCACCGTCCCGGCGGACCGGCCCGTGCACTCGCTGCATGCCTATTTCATCCGGCCAGGCGACCCCGCTGTCCCGCTTGTTTACCTGGTGGAACGGGTCCGCGATGGCCGGTCCTTCACCACCCGCCGGGTATCCGGGGTCCAGCACGGGAAGACGATCTTCACGCTGTCCGCGTCCTTTCATCATCCGGAGCAGGGGGAGTCGCATGCCATGGCGATGCCGGCCGTCCCGCCGCCGGACTCAGTGACCCCGACGGCCGAGCGAATGCGCAAGCTCTTCGGCCCGCAGGCGCATGATCTCTTCCGCGATAACCCGATCGACATCCGCCATATCGGGCCGCTGACTTTCGAGGCCGAGCGCGACCCCTCGCTGCGCGCTACCAGCAACCTCGTCTGGCTGCGGGCTGACGGCAACCTGCCGGACGATCCGCTGCTGCACGTCTGCCTGATGACCTATGCCTCCGACATGACGCTGCTGGACTCCGTGCTGCTCGCACACGGGCTGTCCTGGGCCGACGGGCGGACCACCGGGGCCAGCCTGGATCACGCGATGTGGTTCCACCGGCCGTTCCGCGCCGACCGCTGGCTGCTGTACTCGCAAGACTCGCCCGTGATGGCCGGCGCGAGAGGGCTCGCCCGCGGCGAGCTGTTCACCGCCGACGGCGAACTCGTGGTGTCCGTGGTCCAGGAGGGGCTGGTCCGGAGCCGGGCCCGTCCGCCCGCGCCTGCGGGCTCCTGACGCGGAGTGAGGGCCGCTCCGGCCAGGCCCGTCTTCTCGCGTCGGCGGGCTCCTGACGGGCAGAGCAGGCCGCCGAAAAAGCCACTAGAAAAAGAGTTGCCCCGGCCGGCCGCGGCTACATAGGCTGCATCCATGTCCGCGGGCCCATTGACGCTGTCCGGAGGGAGGTGCCCGGGATGCTGAACTCGATCTCCGACGTGACGGTTGCCGCCGATACGCGCGCGGTTGACTGCCAGCTGGCCTCGGGTGCCTTCACGCCCGGCCGTGCCAATGCGGCCTACCAGCGCCCCAGCGGTGCCCTGATGTTCGTGCGCCCGCGCGCGAGCGCCGGCGCCGGCGCCTTCGGACGGGGCCGTAAGGCAGCCGTCCATGGGCTCCCGCAGGGGCAGCCGCCCATCCGTACGCAGTACCCGACCAAGGCCCGCAGCGCCGCCGCTACCAGGGGCGCATTGGGTCCGCATCCGGCGAGGGATCCGGTCTAGAACGACCGGCCTGATCCCCTCAAGGCCGCGGACCCGAAAAGGGTCCGCGGCCTTTGTCATGCGAGGCCACCGTTTTGTCAGACGCGTGAGAGACGCTGCGACGAGCAGATGAGAGGGGTTGGCACCGATGCATTCGCCCGGCACCACCGCCGTGTTGGAAGCGGCGGGGTTCGAGGCAGAGGTCGCGCGAGCGGCAGTGATCACAAGCACGGATCCGGTGGCTATGCGCGCCGGGACTCCGCCGGTACCGGTCGCCCGGCCGGCCGGGGCAGCACCCATTCCGCGGTCGGCCGGGCCGGGCCCGGCGGCGGCTGCGGCCATGCCGAGCCCGGTAGCGATGTCCGGGCTGCCGAGCGGTCAGGACCTGCCGTGCATGGACGATCCGGAGCTGTTCTTCGCTGAGTCACCGGAGGACGTGGAGTACGCCAAGGCGCTGTGCCGGGGCTGCCCGGCACGGATCGCGTGCTTGTCCGGCGCGGTCGAGCGCAGCGAGCCCTGGGGTGTCTGGGGCGGCGAGCTGTTCTTGCGCGGCGAGATAGTGCCGCGCAAGAGGCCGCGCGGGCGTCCGCGGAAGACCGATGTAGCGGCCTGACCTGACGGCCCTGGGAGCACCAGGGCCGCAGGGACCGCCGGCCCGGCAAGCACGAAGAGCTGCCCAGCCCGCCGCTGGGCCAGGATGAGAACGGTGGTGTGCACGATGTATCGCGAGCACGAGTTCCTCAGGGAACGACAACGCGAGATGCAGGAGATGGCCCAGGCCCGGAGCCAGGCTCGGCGGCTGGTTGCCCTCAACCGGGCAGCACGCCGGGCGGAGCGGGCAAGGCGGAGCCTGGCCCGCGCTCACTGCGAAGCCATGCGGCTGCGCGCCGAGCTGGCCTTGCGCCTGGATTCCTGACCGCTGCGTCCATCGTCCCGGAACTCCCGGTCACGCCGGGGGTTCCGGGACGTGCCCTGGCCGGCCCCGCCGATGCCCGGTAAGGCGGCGGGGCCTAGGCCGAAGTCCCCTCCGGATGCACTGATATCCGTGTTCACCAGGGGAAACGTGGTGCACCATGACTGCACGCAGACATGTAGATTCGCCGCCTGAAGCTCTATGACCTGGGCAAATATGACGGGCCCTCTAGGCCTGGGGGGAACCTCGGCCTAGAGCTCTGACGCGGTGAGCGCGATCAACTCTGACTGGGCAGGTCCGGTCCCTGATCCGGCAGCTCCGCCCGGTTGGCCAGCACGGCCTGCGGCGCGGGGTTCGGCTGCCTCGCGGGCTTCGGCTGCCTCGCGGGGTTCGGCTGCCTCGCGGGCTTCGCTGGCCGCGGGGTTTTTGCTGGCCGCGGGGTTTTTGTGGTGCGGGCAGGCCTGGCCGGCCGTGCTTCCTGTGGTGGCGGCGCCGGATTGGCCCGCAGCCGGGGGTGTGCTGGCGGCACCGGACTGGCCTGCCCCGCTGGCGGCGGCTCGCCCGGCTCCGTGTAGCCGGGCATCCACTTGAGGACCTCCGCGCGGAACGGCCCTTCGCATTCGAGCTGGCAGAGCACCCCCACGCCGGCTGTCGATACCCGGTGGATGAGCACGTAGGAGGGCGGCAGGTTGAGCCGCCGCGCAATGCTGGATGAACGCATATCAGCGACCCGTGAGGCCTCGCTGCGCAGCCACTCGCGGCTGAACTTGAACGACTCCGCCCTGGATGGCTCGGCAAGGGGCGCGAGGAAGGCGCGCAGCGCCGCCAGATCCACGCTCACGCCCTCCTTGAGGAAGCCGTGAGCCCGGAGCTCGCCCTCGACCTCGTCGAGGTCACCGTCCTCATGCATGAGCCGCAGCAGCTTGCCGAAGAACCGCGGGAAGCCGTCTGGCAGCCGGTCGACCGCGCCGAAGTCGAGTACGCCAAGCCGGCCGTCGGCGAGCAGCCGGAAATTGCCCGGGTGCGGATCCGCGTGCAGGAGGCCGACCCGGGCGGGACCGGAGAAAAGGAAGCGGACGATCAGGACGCCGGCCCGGTCTCGCTCGGCCGCCGTGCCGCTGGCGATGATCCTGGACAGCGGGGTGCCGTCCATCCACTCGCTGATCAGCACGTGGTCCGTTGCGGCGACCACATGCGGAACGGACACGTCCGGGTCGTCAGCGTAGGCCACGGCGAACGCTTCCTGGGAGGTGGCTTCCAGCCGGTAGTCGAGTTCCTCGGCCACCCTGTTGCGCAGCTCGGTCAGCAGGGGCTTGGCGTCGAGCCCGGGCATGAGCACGCTGAACAGCCGGGCGACGCGGCTCAGCTGGTTGAAGTCGCTGATGAGTGCCTTGCCTGCGCCCGGGTACTGGATCTTGACGGCGACCGGGCGGCCGTCCTGCCATACGCCGCGGTGTACCTGGCCGATGGAAGCGGCTGCCGACGGCTGGTCGTCGAACTCGGCGAAGCTGTCCAGCCAGTCCTCGCCCATATCGGTGGCGAGGACCTTGTGGACGGTCCGCGCGGGCAGCGGCGGCGCGGATTCCTGGAGCCTGGCCAGGGTGGCCCGGTAGGGACCGGCGATCTCCGGCGGGAGTGCGGCCTCGAAGATCGATAGCGCCTGGCCAAGCTTCATCGCGCCGCCCTTGAGCTCGCCAAGGACCTTGAAGATCTGCTCTGCCGTGCGCTGCTGAATCTCCTGGGCCACCAGCTCAGCTGGCCGCCCGCCCAGGCGCCTGCCGAGTCCCAGGGCAGTACGGCCCGCAAGCCCGACCGGCAGCGTGGCCAGCTTCGCCGTGCGGGTGACTGCGCGCCTGGGCAAGTCGTTCATGATCTCCATTCTCCGCTAGCCAGGGCGCGCCTGCCACATGGGCAGCTCGGGTGAGGCAGCCACGTCCGGCGGCGCCACTGCCATGCGGGGAGCACGAGCTCCAGGGTTCCGTTGTCACCGGTCCGGTCCGGTCTGGCCTGGCCGGTCGATGAAGGCGATCGCCTGGGCCGCAGCCTGGGCGGCCACCGCCGCGGCGAGCGCGGCATCGCAGGCGGGCGGATCAGCCTGGCGGCCCGCCAGCTGCGCCAGGATCAGCGGCCAGGCCGGGCCGCGATCGGTCCTGGCCAGGTCCAGGCATATAGATTCCGTAATCCTGCGCCTTGCCGGCCGCCGGTCGGTCTCGATCGTCGGCGCAAGCGCGGCGACCGCCTACGGCTAAGGGCTGGCCGGTGGCCCATCATGCCCAGGCAGCGCGCTGCAGCGCGGATAACTGATGATCACGGCGGCATGGACCACCAGGATTCCCGGCAGGATCCTCTTGTCTCTGACCCCTTAGCGGCCGGACGGGTGGCTGAGCGCGGAGCGGCGGACGAGCGCGTTGAACCTGATGGTCTGGGCCTGGGCCTGGCGGACCGAGATTGCGCCGTCCAGGCAACAGTTGTTCAGCAAGCTAACGCAGGTCAGCGATGACGACGTGCGGGGAGTCATGGCCCGATACCAGGAATGTCAGACCCAGCCCGCACCTTTGCAATCCTCGTTCCGGTTCAGCTGATGAGCAGTGCTATCGCGACATACTGGCACGTCGCGCCGGCGCAGACGTAGGCGTGGAAGACCTCGTGGTAGCCGAACACCGACGGGTAGGGGTCGGGCCGGCGACGATGGTAGGAGATCGCTCCGGCCGTGTAGAGCAGGCCACCCGCGAGCATCAGCGCTCCCGGCGCGGCACCGGCATGGATCCACACCCCCGGCAGCGCAAGACCGGCGACCCAGCCCAGCCCCACGAACGTCGCGCCGGCCACGGCCTCTGGCGCGCGCATCCACGCCATGCGGACCGCGGCCGCTGCCAGCGTGAGCGCCCACAATGCGATCAGGAAGGCCAGCCCGAAGGCGCCGCGCGTAGCGAGGAGGAAAGCGGGAGTTGCCGTGCCAGCGATGAGGAAGAAGATCATCACGTGGTCCAGGCGCTGCAGACGCCGGCGCCACGCGGCGCTCCAGTTGCCGCGGTGATACAGCGCGCTGATCCCGAACAACGCGGTCACGCTGGCCGCGTAGATAGCGACAGCCGTGATCCGCGTGGCTCCGTGCGCGCGGGCCAGTAGCAGCGTGCCGCCCACCAGCGACGCCGCGAACCACAGCAGGTGCAGCCAGCCGCGCAGGACCGGCTTTGCGTAGTAGACACCACGCCGGGCGTCGTAGAGCGCATCGGCCGCCGGCGTGCACGGCGCCGCTGGCGTGGGTTCCATGACCGCCACCGTCGCCCTTCACCTCGGTCCGGACTCGGCGACCTGCGATGTCGCCTGGCGTTCGCCAGCCCGGTGTCGCGCGCAGCCGGTCATCCGCCAGCCACAGCCAGGTGTCCGGAGCAGCGTCCACGAGGGCATCGCCTCAGACCTGCCCCCCATCGCCAGCCTCACCGTCCCGGTGTCAGGTCACGGTAGCGAGCCTCGAGCAGACAGTAAAGGCCGTAGCAGACGAGACCAGACGCGAGCAGGGCCAGCAGCCAGGCGCCGTCGGCGGAGCTGGCCACCGAGCGGAAGACCGCGTCCAGTCCCTTCGCCTGGCTCGCGCAGGACAGCACCGCGGCCTTCAGCACGAAGACACCGACCAGCACGAACACGACGGAGCGCGCGATGCAGCCAAACGCGCCAAGCGCCCTCGTGAGCACGGCCAGCGCCCGGGACATGTGCTCTACGGTGAACCGCTCCCGGAAGTCGAGCCGAACTGACCGGCGGCCCGCCTCCACGCCGGCCGCCACGACAAGGACCCCCACCAGTACCAGGAGCATGCAGCCCCATCCGGTTCGCAGCAAGTCAACACGCCCTCTAACGGCGGTAACGGAGTTCTTTGAGGCTGGCCGGGCACGCGGCTCGCCATCCTGGGCCGCGCCCCGCCAGTGTCTGCTACCGACCTGCAGCCGAGGGCGAACCGCGCAGCTACGGCTGCGCCGCAACGTGGCTGTATGACGAGAAACGATATGGCAGCGGCGCAGGGACGGATCCGGGTGGCGGCGCGCGATCCCGCTGCGGCCAGATTTAGCGTCCAGGTTCTGAGCACGGTTGTCCGGAGGTATCTGGAGCCCGGTGCTATCGGGGCCATGATCCGCTATTGGTCCAGGTTCGGCGTGGGCAGTTTCGCCCAGACATTCGACCGCGACCGGACCGCCGCGCGCAGCTACCCCTGCACGCCGAGCGCGACAGCATCCGCCTGCCTGCCCGGCGAGGATGACGGACGATGATCACTTCCTCTTCCGCGGCCTTGACATTGTCAGCTCCGATAGGGAATCAAATCCCACACCCTCCGCTCAGCGCACCGGGGAATGATCTCGCCTGAGGCGGGATCGCACACTGGACTGTGGCGAGCCGGGGCAGGCCGGGCGGGGCGGGCCGGGCGGACGGCCTGCGGCGGTATAGGGCGGTTCGTTACGGTGGTGGCATGGCTAC